>DASUJH010000050.1 GCA_036279355.1 Gemmatimonadales bacterium | reverse complement strand
CTCGAGCTGAACGGCGATCCCTCGCTCGAGCGGGAATCCGGCGCGGGGCCGATGCTCTACGATCTCGCCATGCAACTCGCGAGCACCGGGGTCCGGAAGCTCAGGGGCCCGCTCGTGGTGCAGACGGCGGACGGTCCGGCGAGTGACGTCTATCCGGCCGCCTGGTCGCGCCATCACCGGGGCCGCACCTTCGCGCCGCTCATCGGGCCGATCACGCTCAACGAGAATCTGGTGTGGGTGACCGTGGCGCCCGGCTCCCGCGCCGGCGCGCGGGTGCGGGTGCTCGACGTGCTCCCGGCGGGCGCGAGCCGTCTTGTAAGCGTGAGCGCCACCACGCGGCGGGGGCGCCGCTCGCGCCTCGCCCTTCGCGGCCGATCGGACGGCGGTTGGGTGCTCACCGGCACGATCGGGACCGGCGCGCACCCGCGCTCCGTCGGCGCGGTGGTGAATCAGCCGAAGGTGCTGCTCGATGCAGTGTGGGCGCACGCGCTCGCGCGCGCGGGCATCACGTGGGATCGTGCCGCGTACACCGCCGCCCCCGCGCCCGAGGCGACGCCGCGGGCGCTGGCAGAGGTGTCGTCGCCCACGCTCGACTCGCTCGCGAGCGAAATCAACCGGCGCAGCCTCAACTACGGCGCCGAGCTGCTGCTGCAGTGGGCCGGCGGCCGCGAGACGGCGCCGGAGCGGCTCACGGCGCACGTGCTGGAGATCACCGGCCAGCAGAGCGGCGTGGAGCTGGTGGACGGAAGCGGGCTCTCCTACGACGATCGCGTCACGCCCAACACGTTCATCGCCTATCTCGCGAAGTTTCCCGAGACTCCCGAAGGCCGGAACTTCCCCCAGCTTCTGCCTGCCAACGGCACCGGCACGCTCCGGCGGCTTCATTCGGGGTTGCCGGGCGAAGGCGTCGTCCGGGCCAAGACGGGCACCCTGGGCCAGGTGGCGAACGTCGTGGGGTATCTCGGCCGCCCGGACGGCGTGCTGCTGGTGGCGCTCATGTACAACGGCCCGCGCCCTTGGGCCGCGCGGCAGGAGGAATGGACGCTCCTCCGGATGCTCGGCGCGCACGGCGTGGTGATTCCGAGCGACAGCGTGCCGGACGATCTGGTGCCGCATCTGGGTGGGGAGGAGAGCGATACGTCGGCGGCTCCACTCACGCCTCCGGATTCGGCGGCGCGGTAGTCGGTCCTCCAGCGCTCGATCAGAACTCGATGTGCGCCAGCATCGGCCCCGTGGGTTGGTCGACCGATCGGCTCACCGCGGGCTCCACGCTGAGTGCCGCACCCATCACCGGCCCCGGGACCTTGGGCATCGAGACCATCGCCAGCGCGGCCCCCGACCCTCCGCTGCGCAGCTCGGCCGACCGCACCATTCCGCTCCCCGTGATGAACCAGAATTGGTAGACCTCACCCGCCGGCGCGGGGGGCAGCCCATGCATGACCACGTTCCAGCGATGCGAGGCCGCATCCTGGAAGATGAGCAGCCGGCCGTGGTGCCCGTTCATCGCGATGTCCTGCTGGACCACGTGCTGCGCCTGCCGCATGACGGAGAGGGTGTCCTCCAAAGCCGCAAGCGAGGCTAGCTGGCCGCTCCGCTCGCTGTCCGCCGCCGCAAGCTGCGCCTCGCGGCGACCCAACTCGGCCGCGAGCGTGTCGCCGCGCTGCCGCTCGTGCACGCCGAAGCCGAGCGCCGCCGCGGCGATGGCGGCGGCAGCCGCGGTGGGCGCCAGGCGCCGCCACGCCGAGCGGCGCCGGAGCACGCCTTCGGCGAGCTGATGGGTGAGGCCGGGGCGCGGCGGCGCGGGTGTCACGCCCATTGGGAGCCATCCGAGCTCGCGCTCGAGCCGCGTGACCTCGCGGGTGCACTCGTCGCAGCGGCCCAGATGATCGGCAAAGAGCCGCTCCTCCCGCGCATCGAGCGCGCGGGCCACGAAGGCGGCGCGATGCTCCGCGTACCAATCGTGCGGCGTCATCTGATCCAGTCCCCGATCGGAGCGAGCGACACGCGCAGCTTGTCGAGCGCGAGCCTGAGCCGCGTTTTCACCGTGCCCAGTGGCAGATCGAGCTGCTCGGCGATCTCCGAGTGGCTGAGGCCGCCGAAATACGAGAGCCGCACCACGGCGCGCTGCTCCTCGGGAAGGGCGGCGAGTGCCGCGTGCACCGACTCGTGCACGTGCCAGCCCGGATGCCCCGCTTCGTCGGGCTCGCGGAACGGCACCGCCGTGCCGCCGGCCGCGCCGTAGGCTTCGGCTCGCGCGGCCTTCCGCCGCCAGCGACTGCGCCGCCGGAGCCGGTCGATCGCCCGGTTGCGCGCCACGCGGAGGAGCCACGGCATCAAGCCCTCGTGGCCCTCGCCCAGCGCGCCGACCCTGTCCCACACCGTCTGAAACACCTCGAGTACGACCTCCTCCGCTTCGTCCTGATCGTGCAGCATTCCCTGGGTGAGCCCGAGCAGCCAGGGCGTCGCCAGCTCGATCAACTCGACCAGGGCGCGCTCGTCCCGCGCGAGCAGGCGCTCGCGCAGCGTGCTCTGCCCCGCCACGCCGAGCGGCACGGCGGCGAGCTCCCCACGGGACGAAAGCGGTTGTTCGGGCACGCTTACTTATGCATCACGCCGTCGTGCGACGCCAGCTCGGCCGAGCCCAGCGCCACCGAGTACTTCTTGCACCAGAGCAACACGATGGTGAAGCGCGAGAGGTCGGGAAGTCATCGCTCAGCGCGAGGCGGGTCGTGCCGCCCTCGGTCGTGACGGTGTACGAGCCGCCGGCCTTGTGGCCGCCGACGCCGCTGAAGCTGCCGTGCGGTGCGATGGCGTCGTGGCCCATGGCGTCCTTCGCCATCCCATCCTTGGCCATCGCGTCCTTGGTGGCGGGCGGCTGCTGCGCGGCCAGCGGTGAGGGCGCGAGGCCCAAGGTGAGGGAAAGCGATCGCCGTCAGGCCGATTACGAGGCGAAATCCCATTTGATCCTCGCTGAGTGGCGTTCCCGGTACTCGTGATGTTGCAGCGAAGGAACGATCCCGGGCGAAAATCGGATTTGGGGGGAGCGGCTGAAAGCAAGCGCCGCGCATCAACACTGTCGTCCGCGGCGCCAACTCGATCGCGGCGCCGTTACGGTGCGATGCTGCGGTTCTAGCGGGCCTTCCGGCTGCTCGCGACGATCAGCACGAGCCCGGCCACCACGGCAATGCCGCCTAGGATCGGGGAGATCGGCACCGAGTGGGTGCGCTCGGTCGTGACCTGTACCGGTCCTACCTCGGCCACCTTCTCCCGCCGGGTGAACGAAAAGCCGCCGAGCGAGAAGATGATCACGCCGGCGAGGATGAGCAGCGCGCCGAACACCGTTCCAGGACGCATGAGGTGCGGTCTCCGCGTGGGTGAGCCGAACCGCGGCCGGCCTCAAACCGAGCGGCCCACCGGGCATCTGCCCGGTGGGCCGCGGCCGTGCACCGGCTGCGTGCACGGAAGCTACACACGCGTAATCGTTACTGCACGGCGCGGAAGGCGTTCACGCGGCCCTGGCCGTACGCATCGTCGTTGCCCGGCTTGCCCAGGTCGTCGGCGGATGCGCGGAGCCGCGCCTCGAGCCGCGCCGGGTCGAGGTGGCCGAACTTGCCGATGATGAGCGCCGCCACACCTGCCGCCGCCGGCGTCGAGACGCTGGTGCCGTCGGCGAAGAAGTACTCGCCGTCCGGCGAAGTGCCACGCCCGGTGCTCAACACGAGATCGAAGAAGGGGCAGGGCGCGATTGCGGTGCCGCCGGTCACGGCGATTCCGCAGAGCTGGTCTGAATCGAGCACGAAGTCGCCGCCCGGCGCGCCGAATGCGATGGCGGACTGCCCGAACTCGCTATACGAGGCCAGCCGGTCGAAATTGGTGGCGCCAAGCCCGAATCCGACGGGGCCAAGCGCCGAGATGGCCAGCGCGTCGGTGGACTGGGCGGGGATGGAGATCAAATTGGCGCTATGGTCGAGGTCGAGCGCGTCGTTGCCGGCGGCCGCGAGGACGGTGACCCCCCGCTGGTGCGCATAAATGACGGCTCGGCTCACGACTGCGGCGAGTTGCGCGAAATCCTTTCCCTGCCTCGGGATGACGGCGCCAAGGCTCAGGTTGATGATGTCGGCGCCGGCGCCGCCCTCCGCGATGGGCGTGGCGGCGTACAAGATGCCCTGGATGACGGCGCCGAAGCTTCCGCCGTCGCCCTGGAGCACCTTGACACCGATGATCGTCGCCTCTGGCGCGACGCCGATGGCTCCGATGCCGTTGTCCTCCGCCGCGATGACTCCCGCCACGAACGTGGCGTGCCAGAAGTTGTCGGGGTCGTCGTCCTGGTTGAATGCGAAGCCCGGCACGAACGAAGCCGAGTGGGCCGCGTCGATGTTGTCCTTGAGGTCCACGTGTTGGTCATAGATGCCGCCGTCCACCACCGCGACGCGTGCGCCGCGCCCGCGGGCACCCGCAGCCCACGCCTCGGGCGCGTGAATGGCGACGAGGTTCCACTGGAGCGGGAAAAACAGCTCATCGTCGCCGATCCCGCGCGCGCTCACACCGGCCCGGGGCGCCACCGATGGCCTGGCGGCTGTCGGCGCGGGCGCCGCATGCACACGCTCCTTGGGCGAGATCCAGTTGACTACCGTATCGCGCGCGATTGCCTCCACGCCCGCGATGCCGGCGGCGCGCTGCTCGAACGCCGCATTCGACGCCGACACGATGGCGACGCCGATCTGCGGGAGCGACGCTGTGATTGTGCCGCCGGCGGCCTTCACGTTGTCGGCGAGCTTGGCGGGCAGGTGATTGCCACGGCCGATGACGAGGTACTGGATGCCGCTCGCGGCGGCGCTGCTGCTGCCGGTGGTGGTGTGGCTTGAGCGGAACCCCGGCGCGTTGGGGCCGGCGGCTTCGGTGGGCGCGCGGTCGGACTGACAGGCCGCGAGGCCAAGCAGCCCAGTGAGCATGCCTGTGATGACGACGCGGGCAAGTCGCATGGGGTGAACCTCGATGACTGGTGAGCCGGACGAACGAGCAGTGCCACGAACCTATGGATTCCGATACAAGCCGCAAGACAAAAAATTGCAGGCCGGCGCGAATTGCCGCGCATCCGTCGCAATCAGCAACAATCGATCCGCACCGCCCGCGCACCCCCGCGCGTAGCCCCTCCCGTTGCGGCGGCGCACCGTGGAGGACAGCTTCGTGCTGATTCAACCGACCCGGAGCAACCGCATGGCCGTCGGCAATCCCGCCGGCACCGGCGACAACAGTGCCACTGGTCCCGCCCGCAACGAGACCCGCCGCGAGGAGATGCGCGACCTCGGCTTCGGCACCGTCGTCTCCGAGGAGAGCCGGGGCCGGCTGCTCAATCGCGACGGCAGCTTCAACGTCGTGCGCGAGGGGTTGCCGTTCTGGGCCTCGCTCAGCCTCTACCGCGCGCTGCTTCGAATGAGCTGGCCGCGGCTTCTGGCGCTCGCGGCCTTGGCGTATTTCGCGGTCAACGTGCTGTTCGCCGTTGCATTCTTCCTCTGCGGCCCGGGCGCCCTGCGTGCACCCGTTCCGGTGCCGGTCGATGGCGCGTTCCTGCAGGCCTTCTTCTTCAGCGTCGAGACGTTCGCCACCATCGGCTACGGCAATATCGTGCCGATCGGCGTGGTGCCGAACCTGCTCATGACGCTGGAGGCGTTTGCGGGGCTCGTGGGCGTGGCGCTCGCCACCGGCATCATCTTCGCCCGGTTCGCGCGCCCCTCGGCCAGGATCCTGTTCAGCCGGCGCGCGGTGGTTGCGCCGTATCGCGGGATCACGGCGTTCGAGTTCCGCATCGTGAATCAGCTCTCGAGCCAGATCGTGGAGCTCGAATGCAAGGTGCTGCTGACACGGGTGGAGATGAGCGAGGGACGGCTCACCCGGCGATACTACGACCTGCCGCTCGAGCGCCAGCGGGTCTCGCTCTTTCCGCTCTCCTGGACGATCGTGCACCCGATCGACCCGGCGAGCCCGCTCCATGGCGCCACGCTCGCGAGCCTGGCCCAGGCGCGAGCCGAGTTCCTCGTGCTGCTCACCGGCTTCGACGAAACGTTTTCGCAGACCGTCCACACCCGGTCGTCGTACCAGGCCGACGAGCTGGTCTGGGGCGCGCGGTTCTCGGACGTGTTCAACCGCGACGGCTCCCGCGACGTCCTCAGCATCGACGTGGGCCGGCTGCACACGATCGAGCCGGCGCCACTGCCTGCGGCCACCTGAGCCGTTCCACTTCTCATTTCGGACGACGCACCCATGCAGAAGGAAACACCCGACCATCACGACGCCGACATCGTTCTCCGGCTCTATGAGCTCCGGCGCGAGCCGGTAATGCGCGACTCGCGCAGTCGGATCAACGCCGATCTCTGGCCCGCGACGGCGACCGAGCTGATGGCGGTGACGCAGCGCGGCCATCCGCTGAACGCCGCCTTTCGCCAGACCAGCGGTTATTGGGAAATGGCGTACGGCATGGCGCGGCACGGCATCGTGCACGGCGAGTACCTGATGGAGAACAACGGCGAAGGAATCTTCCTCTTCGCCCGCGTCGAACCGTATCTCACCGAGCTGCGCGCCGCCGTGGCTCCGCCGAGCCAGTTCAGGAACGCGGAGTGGGTAACGCAGCACACCGCGCGTGGCCGCGAGCTGCTGGAGTTTTTCCGCAACCGGGTGCGCCAGCGGCTCGGCGCGAGGGCCGGCGCATGACGCCCGAGTCGCTCGCATTTCTCAAGTCGCTGCTCGACGCGCCGGGGCCGAGCGGATTCGAGACCGGACCCGCGCGGATCTGGCGCGCCGAGGCCGAGCGCTTTGCCGACCGGGTGACGGCAAACGTGGGCGGAAACTCGCTCGCCACGGTGAATCCGGACGGGCGGCCGCGGATCATGTTCGCGGGGCACATCGACGAGATCGGGCTCATGGTCGTCCACATCGACGACGAGGGCTACGCGCACTTCGAGCCGATCGGCGGGTGGGACGAGCAGGTGTTCGTGGGGCAGCGCGTGGTGCTGCTGGGGCGCGAGGGACCGGTGACGGGTGTCGTCGGCAAGAAGGCGATCCATCTCATGGAGAAGGAGGAGCGCGAGAAGGTCTCTCGCGCGCGCGACCTCTGGATCGACATCGGCGCCACCAACCGGGCGGACGCCGAGCGGCGGCTTCGCGTGGGCGACGCCGGGGTGCTCGCGGCCACGGTGCAGGAGTTCCCGAATGCGCGCATCGTGAGCCGGAGCCTCGACAACCGGATCGGCGCGTTCGTGGTGCTGGAGGCGCTCCGGCTCCTCGCGGCCGACCGGCCGAGCGCCGCGGTGACGGCGGTGGCGACCACGCAGGAGGAGATCGCGTGGACCGTGGGCACCGGGGCGCGCGCCACGGCGGTGGGGCTCGACGCAGAGGCGGCGGTGGTGGTCGACGTGACCCACGCGACCGACTATCCCGGCATCGAGAAGCAGCGGCACGGCGACATCAAGCTGGGCGGCGGCGTGGTGCTCTCGCGGGGGTCGTCGGTGAATCCGGTGGTGTTCGAGCGGCTCGTGGCGGCGGCGGAGCGGGAGCAGATTCCGTTCACGATCCAGGCGGCGCCGCGGTTCACCGGGACCGATGCGGACACGATCTACACGGCGGCGCGCGGGATTGCGACTGGGCTCGTGTCGGTGCCGAATCGGTACATGCACAGTCCAAACGAGATGGTGGCGCTCGAGGATCTCGACCGGGCGGCACACTTGCTCGCGGCGTTTGCGCGGGGTGTTGCGGGGGACGTGGACTTCGTGCCCCGGTAGCGGGGCGACGGTGTGCTGGTCGCGGGCGGCAGGCCGGGGACCCCGCCGCGCACCGCAGTTCGCTTCGTCGCCAGCGGTCATAACTCTTGCTACCGCTCACTGACGCGCGCTCCGGGAACCCCGGCCTGCCGCCCGCTCCCCGGCGCTCCGAAACGCAGGCATGGGGGCATCGGCGCCGGGCGCCAATGGAGGCTCTCGACCGCGCGGCGAACGGGCAGGGCGCCCGCAGCGAGCGTCAGTGAGCGGTAGCAAGAGTTATGATCTCACCGTTTGAAGCGTACTGCAGCGAGCGAAGGGCTCCCTGTCCGTTCGCCGCGCGGTCCCGCACCGATCTACGCGCGGTCCCGCACGCATATTCGCCGCCGTATATTGCGCGCCGAGGAGACGAGCGCCGATGCCCGTTCTGGATGCCGACAAACTGATCGCCGCACTCCGAGGTGCGTTCGCCCGCGAAGTGGGCCGCGAGGCGCTGCTCCGGCTCGCGGCCGAGCGGATCCGCGCCGCGGGCGCGCCGTACACGTCGGTCTATCTCTACATGCTCCACGGCGACGAGCTGGTGCTCGAAGCGTTCGCCGGCCGCGAAACCGACCACACCCGCATCCCCGTCGGCAAGGGTGTGTGCGGCGTCGCCGCCGCCACCGGCGAGGACCAGAACGTGCCTGACGTGCGCGCCGTCGAGAACTACATCGCGTGCAACGCGTGGACCCGCTCCGAGCTGGTCGTGCTCATCCGGCGCGGCAACACGATCCTCGGCCAGATCGACGTCGACAGCGACGAGCCCGCGCCGTTTACCGCCGACGAAGTCGCCGCCTGCCGCCGCGTGGCGGACGCGCTCGCCGTTCTGCTCTAACCCCGGGGCGAGCGCATGCGCGCCTGGACCTCGGCCGGCTTCACCATCGACCTGCCGCCCGGCCACCGGTTCCCCATCGCCAAGTACGCGCTGGTGCGCGACGGGCTCGTCGCGCAACGGATTCTCATGCCGGGCGACATCGCAGAGCCGGAGCGCGCGGAGCGCTGGACGGTGGAGCTGGTGCACGAGCGTGGATACGTGGACGACATCCTGGACGGCACGCTTGCGCCGGCGCACGCGCGGCGGCTCGGCCTGCCATGCAGCGCGCAGTTGCGCGAGCGCTCGCTCCGTACGGTTCAGGGCACGCTCGAAGCTGCGCGCGACGCGCTCGAATCCGGCGCGGGCGTCAATCTCGCCGGCGGCACGCATCACGCGTTCGCGGATCACGGCGAAGGATTCTGTGTCTTCAACGACACGGCGATCGCCGTTCGCGTCTTGCAGCGCGAGGGCCGGGTGCGGCGCGTCGCGGTCGTGGATCTCGACGTGCACCAGGGGAACGGCACCGCGCGCATCTTCGCCGGCGACGCCGACGTCTTCACCTTCTCGATGCACGGCGCGAAGAATTTTCCCTTCCGGAAAGAGACCGGCTCCCTCGACGTGGAGCTGGACGACGGCACGGACGACCCGGCATATCTCGCGCTGCTCGGCCTCCATCTCGACGCCGCGCTCGACCGCGCATCGCCCGATCTCGTGTTCTACCTGGCCGGCGCCGACCCGTTCGCCGGCGACCGCTTCGGCCGGCTCGGGCTCTCGATGGCGGGCCTCCGCGAGCGCGACGCGCGGGTGTTCGCCGCATGCCGCCGGCGCGACCTCCCGGTCGCCGTCACGCTGGCCGGCGGGTACGCACCGGATCTCCACGATGTCGTTGCCATCCACGCCAACACGGTGCGCGAGTTGAGGTGCGCCTACGGTTGAGCTCGCGCTGACCGGAGACACCGCGGTGCGCATCGTGCGCGGCGTCTCGCTCTTCGAGCGCCGCGTCGGCACGGGGACGCCGGTCGTCGTGCTCCACGGTGGGCCGGGCGCGGACATCGCCTACCTGCTGCCGGGGTTCGACGCGCTGGCGGAACCGCCCGCGCACCGGCGCACGCTCATCTACTACGATCAGCGAGGCGGCGGCCGGTCGCCGGTGCCGCGCGACGTACCGGTTGGATGGCGCGAGCAAGTGGCGGATCTGGAGGCGCTCCGCGGTATCTGGGGACTCGACCGGCTCACCATCGCGGGCTACTCCTGGGGCGGACTGCTCGCGCTCCTCTACGCGGTCGAGCACCCGGAGCGCGTCGAGCGGCTGGCGCTCGTGTCCCCGGCACCGTCGTGGCGCGCGGCGCGCGAGGATTTCGAGCGCCGCTTTGCCGAGCGGAACCTGGCGCCCGCGTTGCAGGCGGAGCGGCAGGCGCTCCGCCAGAGCGGCCTCCGCGAGCGCGATCCTGAGGCCTACCAGCGCCGACTTTTCGAGCTGTCGGTGGTGCCGTACTTCTCCGATGCGTCGAAGGTGCGCGGCCTTACCATGTTCCGGGTCGTCGGCCGCACGCAGGAGGAGGTCTGGCGCAGCCTCGGCGACTACGATCTCCGCCGCGCCCTGGGCCGGCTCCGCGTGCCGAGCGCCGTGCTGCACGGCGAAGATGATCCGATTCCGATCGCGAGCGCGCGCGAGACCGCCGCGCTGCTCGGTGCCGACTTCCACCCGCTGGAACGATGCGGGCACGTGCCGTTCGTGGAGCGCCCCGAGGCGTTCGTGGAGGTGCTGGACGCGTTCCTGCCGAGCGGGTGAAACCGCCCCTGCACCCGGTCCGTACGCACGGATGATCTATCTCGCTCGTCAATGCCGCACTGAACGTCTGCCTGTTCGAGGACCACCCATGGGCAACACTCCGCGGATCGTCGCGCTCTGGCTGGCCCTCGCACTGGTGCTCCCGCTCCCCGCCCGCGCGCAGGAAGCCTTGCCCCCGCTCCGCGCCGTGGACCGGGCCAACATGGACACCACCTGCGCGCCGTGCACTGACTTCTTCCGCTACGTCAATGGCGCCTGGCTCGACCGCACCACGATCCCGCCGCAATACACCGTGACCGGCGTCGACCGCGACATCGAGGACCGCACCGAAGCGCTGCTCGAGCGCATTCTCAACGCGGCCGCGCGCGACGCGCGCACGACGGACGACCCCGACACCCGCCGCGTCGGCCTCTTCTACGGGAGCTGCATGGACTCGGCGCGCGTGGAGCGCGAGGCCGCCCGGCCGCTCGCCGCCGAGCTCGGCCGCATCGCCGCCATCCGCTCCCGGAGCGAGCTCGTGGGCGAAATGGGACAACTCGAGCGCGAGGGCATCAGCTCGGCAATTCCGTTCTTCGTGCTGCCCGACCCCAGGAACAGCCGCATGATGATGCTCCATTTCTACCAGGGCGGCCTCGGCCTTCCCGATCGCGACTTCTACCTGCGCGCCGATACGGCGTTCACCGCCGTCCGCACCGCGTATCTGGCGCACATCGGCCGCATGCTGGCACTCCTGGGCCAGCCCGCACCCGCCGCCCGGCATGACGCCGCGCGCGTGCTTGCGCTCGAGACCGCGATCGCGCGCACCTCGATCCCGGCCGAGGAGGCGCAGCAGTTCAGCAAGCTCTACCACCCGACGGCGCCTGCGCAGCTCCACACGCTGGCACCCGCCATTGATTGGCCCCGCTTCTACTCCGCCGCGGGCGCGCCGGCCGCCGGCCCGCCGAGCGGCGTCGTGAATGTCTCCATCCCGGTCTTCCTCAAGGGCGTCGACAGCCTCGTGGCCGCAGTCCCGCTCGCCGATTGGCGCGCCTATCTGCGCTGGCACCTCGCGCGCGCCGCCGCCCCCGCGCTGAGCACCCCGTTCCAGCGCGAGTCGCTGGTGCTCCGCCGCCTCATCCGCGGCGAAACCGAGCTCAAGCCCCGCTGGCAGCGCTGTCTGCAGGCCACGGACGGCAACATCGGCGAGGCGCTGGGCCAGGCGTACGTCAAGGTGGCGTTCACGCCCGAGGCCAAGGCGCGCGCACACGACATGATCGCCAACCTGCGCGCGGCCATGCGCGACCGGATCGCCGCCCTCACCTGGATGAGCGACTCGACCCGCACGCAGGCGCTCGCCAAGCTCGACGCGGTCGTCGCCAAGATCGGCTATCCCGACAAGTGGCGCGACTATTCCCGGCTCCGCCTTGTGCGCGGGCCGTACGTCGCCAATGTGCTCCTCGCCCGACGGTTCGAGAACGACCGCGAGATGCGCCAGGTGGGCGGCCCGGTGGACCGCACGGAGTGGGGCATGACGCCGCCCACCTACAACGCGTACTACAACCCGCAATTCAACGAGGTGGTCTTTCCCGCCGGCATCCTGCAGCCGCCCCTCTTCGATCCGAATGCGGATGACGCGGTGAACTACGGCGCCACCGGCGCCACGATCGGCCACGAGCTGACACACGGCTTCGACGACGAGGGCCGCAAGTTCGACGCGCAGGGCAACCTGCGGAACTGGTGGACCGCGGCCGATTCGGCCGGGTTCGAGGCGCGCTCGCAGGTCGTGGTGGAGCAGTACAACGGCTACGTCGCCGTGGACACATTCCACGTGAACGGACGGCTCACGCTGGGCGAGAACATCGCCGACATCGGCGGGCTCATGATTGCGTACGACGCGTGGCGCAAGTCGCTCGCCGGCAAGCCCGAGCCGCCGCGCATCGACGGGTTCACCCCGGCGCAGCGCTTCTTCCTGGCCTACGCGGCGTCATGGCGCGAGAAGGTGCGGCCCGAGGCGGAGCGCACCTGGGTGGTCTCCGACCCGCACACATCGATTCGTTGGCGGGTGAACGGCGTCGTCGGCCACCTGCCGGCGTTCGCCGAGGCGTTCGGCTGCAGGGCGGCCGACGCGATGGTGCGGCCGCCGGATGGGCGGATGCGGATCTGGTGACGGGAGCGTTGTGACGGGGTGCCCGCTCGGGAGCCGATGACTCGCCGCTCTTGACATCGCCGACCTGCGGCCCACACATAATCGGCATTCCCGCTTGCCCGGTACTCGCACCGAGGTCGTCATGGCCCTCTCTTTCGCCACCGCCCCGTCTCCCTACGATACGGGCCTCGACCGGAACGCCGCCAACTTCGCGCCGCTTACTCCGCTCACGTTGCTCGATTGGGCCGCGAGCGCCTGCCCCGACCGCGTCTCCACCATTTACGGCGAGCGCCGGATCACCTGGCGCGAGACCTACACCCGCTGCCGCCGGCTTGCCTCCGCGCTCGAGCGCCACGGCATCGGCCGGGGCGACACCGTAGCGGCGATGCTGTTCAATACGCCGGAGATGTTCGAGTGCCAGTTCGGCGTGCCCATGTGCGGCGCGGTGCTCAACGCACTGAATGTGCGACTCGATCCGGGCACGCTCGCGTTCATGCTCGACCACGGCGAGGCCAAGGCACTACTCGTGGACCGGGAGTTTTCGGCCACGATGGCGGACGCGCTCACGCGCTGCCGGACCAGGCCGCTCGTGATCGACGTCGACGACCCCGAGTACAGCGGCCCCGGCGAGCGCCTCGGCGCCCTCGATTACGGCGGCCTTCTGGCCGAGGGCGATCCTGAATACCCGATCGCCGCACCGACGGATGAGTGGGACGCCATCGCCCTCAACTACACCTCCGGCACCACCGGCAACCCCAAGGGCGTCGTGTTCCACCACCGTGGCGCCTACCTCGCCGCCCTCGGCACTCTCCTCGCCTGGGGCGTGCCGCGCCAAGCCGTATTCCTCTGGATCGCGCCGATGTTTCATTGCAACGGCTGGTGCCTGCCCTGGGCGCTTCCGGCCGTGGCCGGCACCGGCGTTTGCCTGAGGAAATTCGACGCCGCCGTACTGCTCCATCTCATCCGGGAGCACCGCGCCACCCATTTCGGCGCCGCGCCCATCGTGCACCAGATGCTCGCGAGCGCGCCGGCCGAGTTGTGGGATGGTATCACCCACCGGATCAACGGTTACATCGCGGGCGCGGCGCCGCCCGCGGCGGTGCTCGAGGCGATGGAGCGGCGCGGCGTCGAGATCACCCACACCTATGGACTCACGGAGACCTATGGCCCCGCCACGGTCTGCGTGAAGCAAGAGGAATGGGCCGCGCTCGAGCCGCGCGAGCGAGCGCTCCGGAACGGGCGGCAGGGAATCCGATTCCAGGCGGAGGAGGGGGCAACGGTGCTCGACCCGGACACGATGCAGCCCGTGCCGCGCGACGGCGAGACGATGGGCGAGATCATGTTCCGCGGCAACATGACGATGAAGGGCTACCTCAAGAACCCGACCGCCACCGAGGCGGCGTTTGCCGGCGGATGGTTTCATTCGGGCGACCTCGCGGTCATGCATCCCGACGGCTACATGAAAGTGAAGGATCGGGGCAAGGACATCATCATTTCGGGCGGGGAGAACATCTCGTCGCTCGAAGTGGAAGACGCGCTGCACCGGCACCCGGCGGTGTTCGTGGCGGCGGTCGTCGCGAAGCCTGACCCCACGTGGGGCGAGGCGCCGTGCGCCTACGTCGAGCTCAAGCCCGGCGCCTCGGTCACCGAGGCCGAGTTGATCGAGCACTGCCGCAGTCAGATTGCGCATTACAAGGCGCCGCGCTCGGTGGTGTTCGGACCGCTGCCCAAGACGGCGACGGGGAAAATCCAGAAGTACGTGCTGCGCGAGCGCGCGCGGTCGGTGGAGGCAATCGAATGAGCACAAGCGAGGCGCCGTTCGTCCTCCGGCGCGACGATGGGCCGGTGCGTACGCTCACGATGAACCGTGGCGAGCGGTACAACCCGCTCTCGCTCGCCATGATCACCGCGCTCCACGCCGAGCTCGACCTCGCCGCGGACGACGACACGGTGCGCGTCGTGGTGCTCGCGGCCGCCGGCAAAGGCTTTTCCGCCGGGCACGATCTCAAGGAGATGCGCGCCCACACCGGCGACGACGAGTGGCAGCGCGGCCTCTTCGACGTGTGCAACCGGATGATGCTGGCGCTCACCCGGCTCCCGCAGCCGGTGATCGCTCGGGTGCACGGCATTGCGACGGCGGCCGGCTGCCAGCTCGTCGCGATGTGCGATCTCGCCGTCGCGAGCGAGTCGGCCGCGTTCGCGCTCCCCGGCGTCAACATCGGCGTCTTTTGCTCGACGCCGGCGGTGGGCGTCGCGCGCAACGTCGGGCGCAAGCGGGTGATGGAGCTGCTCCTCACCGGCCAGCCAATCGACGCGCGCACGGCGCTCGCCTGGGGGCTGGTGAACCGGGTGGTCCCGCCCGACGCGCTCGACGCGGAGGTGCGCGCCTTTACCGACCTCATCGTCGCGCGGAGTGCCGCCACGATTGCCCTCGGCAAGCGCACCTTCTACCGCCAGATCGACGCCACGCTCGCCGGAGCCTACGACGTGGCCGGCGACGCGATGAGCTGCAACATGACCTACGCGGACGCGGCCGAGGGGATCGATGCGTTTCTGGAGAAGCGCGCGGCGGTGTGGAGGCGCGGACAGACGGACGGGCGGACGGGCGGTCCGTCCGTTCGCCTTGCGTGACCGCCCGACCGCCGGGCCGCCCAACCGCCTTCCTTTCCGCCGCCGGCCACCGGCTCGAGTACCGGTGGATCGAGCCCGCGCGCCCGGGGCTTGCGTCGCTCGTCTTTCTGCACGAGGCGCTCGGCTCGCTCGCGCTCTGGCGCGATTTTCCCGACCGCGTGGCCGAGCGCACCGGGTGCGGCGCGCTGGCGTACTCGCGCCACGGACTCGGCCGCTCCGACCCCCTCGCCGAGCTCAGGCCTGACGACTATCTCGAGCGCGAGGCGCGCGAGGCGCTCCCTCGAGTGCTCGCGGCGCGCGGGATCGAGAACCCCATCCTCATCGGCCACAGCGACGGCGCCACGATCGCGCTCATCCACGCGGCGGAAGGGCGCTGGCCGGTGCGCGGGCTCGTGCTCGAGGCGCCACACGTGATGGTGGAAGACGTGACGATCCGCGGAGTCGAGCAGGCGCGCGCCGCGTACCGATCGGGCTCGTGGCGCGAGAAGCTCGCGCCGCATCACAGGGATGTGGATGCCACGTTCGCCGGCTGGGCCGACGTCTGGCTCCGGCCGAGCTTCCGTTCGTGGAGTATCGTCCCGCGCTTGCCGCTGGTCACGTGTCCGGTGCTCCTGATTCAGGGCGACTCGGATCGCTACGGAACGGTGGCCCAGGTCGAAACGATTCGGGACGGCGTGTGTGGGCCGGTCGAGATGCTCGTGTTGCCGGAGTGCGGGCACGCCCCTCACGTCCAGCGTGCGGGAGAGGTGCTGGATGCGGTGGTGGGGTTCGTGGGGCGGTTCGCGACCGGATCGACGGATGCGCGCAACTCGCGGTGAACGAGCGCGGCCCTGCCGCACCCGCTACGCCCCGGTGCGCCCGGCCTACTGCCCCGCCACCAGCCGCTCGAAGCGGGGGTTCTTCCTGAGCGGGTCGAAGTCGGGATCGATGCGCAACAAGCCCGGCGAGAGATTGTACGGAATCTTGAGCAGCGGCTCGAGCTGGTCGAGCGCTTTCTCCGGCTCGCCCGTGAGGATGTAGATCCGCGCGAGCTGGTGCTGCATGTAGGGACCCGCAAATCCGTCCTTGCTCACCGGCAATAGCGCTACACCCCGCTGGCCCTCCCGGATCGCATCCGCCTTCCGGCCCAGGTACGCCAGCGCAAGCCCGTAGAGCGCGCGCTGCTGCGGGTCCTCGGGTGCGGCGCGGAGATGCTCCTCGAACGCGATGCGGGCCGAATCGGCGTAGATGCGCGCCTTCGCGAGATCACCACGCCAGCCGTATACCTGCGCCAGCACCAGTCCCCAGTTGCCTCGATCGTCGGCGAACGCGCTCGGCGGAAGCCGGAGAAGGAGCTGCTGCTGCGCATCGTCGAGCGCCCAGCCCAGGTCCGCGTAGGTGCCGAAGTAGGCGGCAAGCGCGGTCGGCTCGACCTCCGCGGGTACCGCGCGGATCACCGCGCGCGCGCCGGCCAGATCGCCTTGGGCGAGAGACGCCATGGCGCGGTACTCGACCACCGCGAGGTTGGTCGGCGCGATGGCGATGGCGCGATCGGCCGCGGCGATCGCCTCGGGATATCGGCGAAGCCAGATGTACGTCGCCGCCAGGCGTCGCGCAGTCTGCACCGATCGCGGATCGATCGCCTGGGCACGCTGGAGGTGCACGAGCGCCGAGTCCCAGCGGCCGAGACTCTGCTCTACCAGGGCCGATGCGGTCAGCAGGTCGGCGTTGGCGGGCGCAATCCGGAGTCCCGCTTGATATGCGGCGAGCGCCTCGGCGTACTCGAAGCGCACCAATGAGTGGTAGTCGCCCAGCGCAAGCTGGCTCTCGGGGTGTCCCGGACCGAGCCGTACCGCGCGATCCGCGGCGCGCTTCGCCGCCTCCGCCGCACTCGGGGTGGGCGTGCTGGTGCCGTAGTACCACGCATTGGCCCGCGCCAATTCGGCCCAGGCCTGCAAGAAGGTCGAGTCGAGCGCGACGGCCTGCTCGTAGTAGCCGATGGCCTCGCCCAGGCTGGCCGGATCGGTGACCCCGATATGCTGCGAGGCCGCCTCGCCCTTGAGATACGCGTCGTAGGCCGCCACGTTGGCCGTCGGTTTCTCCGCGAGCGTCTGCTTC
Organism: Gemmatimonadales bacterium; assembly: GCA_036279355.1. Taxonomy (NCBI): domain Bacteria; kingdom Pseudomonadati; phylum Gemmatimonadota; class Gemmatimonadia; order Gemmatimonadales; species Gemmatimonadales bacterium. The sequence goes on along the minus strand of DASUJH010000050.1, from coordinate 13,689 downwards.
TGTGTGGCGCCGAGCGCCACGTTGAGCGCATCGGCCACCCGCCCTGCGATGTCGGCCTGGACTTGGAAAACATCGGTGAGATTCGCATCGAACGGCTGTTGCCACTTCGTGGTCGGCGCGCCCTCGCTCGACACCTCCACCAGCTCGGGACTCACCCGCACCCGGCTGCCCGCCGCCGCGCCCTTCTCCCAGCGCACCTTGCCGGTGAGCACGTAATTCACCCCCAGCTCGCGGGCGATCTCGGGCAGCGGCTTGGCGCTGTGTTTGTACGCGCCCGAGCTCTGGCTCGCGATCACGGTAAGCCCGGGGAGCGCCGAGAGCTTGCCGCGTACCTCGTCGGTCATGCCGTCGGCGAAGTAATCGCTCGAGGAATCGCCCAGATTCTCGAACGGCAGCACGGCGAGTCGCTTGGGGCCGGCGGTTTCGTCCTCGGCCGGCGCCCGAGTCCTGCGCCACGCGAACAGCACGCCCAGCCCGATTGCGAAGCCGAGTGCGAGCGCGATGGTGAGTGGGTACCGACGCGCGATCGAGCGCGGGCTGCCGGCATCCCGCGATCCGACCCCGTGCGCGCCTGCCCCGACGCCGGAGGCCGCGGGTGCGCGGGGCACGGCGACCGTCGGTACTGCAGTGGGTGTGACGATCGATGTCGCCGCCGGCACGCCGTCGAGCGCCTGCGCCAGCTCCGCCGCCGAAGCGTACCGGTCGGCCGGCGAGCGGGCGAGCGCCTTTGCCACCACCTGCTCCAGCCCCTCCGGCACCGTCTCGCGAATCGTGCGGAGCGGCCGCGGCGTCTCGGTGAACTTGCGTACCAGGATCGCCTGGGCGGTGGGACCGGTGATCGGCACTTCACCGGCCAGCATCTCGTAGAGCACGCAGCCGAGCGAATACACGTCGCTGCGCGCATCTACGGAGCGGTCGCCGCTCGCCTGCTCGGGGCTCATGTACGCCGGCGTGCCGAGACTCATCCCCGTTTCAGTGAGCGAAGCGCCCGGCCCCGCTCCAAGCGCCCGCGCGATGCCGAAGTCCGCCACCAGCGCGTGCCGGCCGGTGAGCAGGATGTTCTCCGGTTTCACGTCACGGTGAACGATCCCATGCTGGTGGGCGTAGTCGAGCGCCTCGGCCGTCTCGCGCGCCACGAGCACCGCATCGCCGATCGGGAGCTGGCCCTCGCGCCGCATCCGGTCGCGCAGCGTCTCGCCCTCGACGAACGGCATGGTGAACCAGAGCTGGCCCGCCGTGTCGCCCGAATCGAGCACGGTGAGGATGTGGGGATGCTGGAGGCGGGCGGCGACGCGGATTTCGCGGTCGAAGCGCTCGGGCCCGAGCGTGGCGGCGAGCTCCGGGTGCAGCACCTTGAGCGCGACCGGCCGGTCGTGCCGGAGGTCGTGCGCGAGATACACGGTGGCCATACCCCCGCGGCCGAGCTCGCGCTCGATGCGGTAGCGGCCGGTGAGGCCCTGAGCGAGGATGTCGCGTTGGTCGCCGGAGACAGGGACCTCGAGCGTTGCGGGACGTGGCGCCGGGAAGCACAAAGATTATCCCGCGCAGCCGTGCTGCGGTAGAGCGCGGGCGCGGCCGGGATGCCCGAGCCGCTATGTTTCCCTCGTGCCCCCGCGCCCCACCCCGTTCGACCTCGTCTTCGCCCCGCTGGCCGATGACCGCTTCCCGCCGATTCGCGCCGCCCTCGAGTCCGCCGGCCACGACCCCCGCGACCGCGACGCCTTTCTCCTGACCCGCGACGCCGCCGCCCTCGTCCACGAGCTGCGCCCCGACGCAGGCCTGGCCGAGGGGATCGATCAGTTGGCCGCCCTGGTGCACCACGCCTTTCTCTTCTGGCTCTCAGGTTGCAAGGTGGAATCCCTCTCCCGCCCGACCCTCGACTCCCTGTTAACCCGCCCCCCAAACCCTGGCGCCTCTACCGCCCTCACCGCCTCTGCCCCGTCTTCGTACACCCAACTCCCCGCCCACGTCATCTGGGCCTCGCCCGTCGCAACCAGCCCCCCGGAGCCCCTCGACGGCTGGTTCGCCGACTTTACCCCCGAGCACGCCCGCATTCTCGCCGTCTTCGGCTTGCACCCGGAGCGGATGGGCTTCACTGTGGTGGAGGCAACCGGGGACCGGTCGGTGGGACCCGCGCGGCCGGATGGCACACCCCTCTTCGCGCCGATTTTGCCGGGCGGAGAGGCGGCCGGCCTTCACTCCATTGCCGGGGCCGAGGAGTTGCTCGAGCTGGCCTGGCGGGAGCGGGAACGCGAAAGCGAAGCCGAGGACCGGCCCGCCGGCAGCGCCGGAGCGAACGATCGAGAGACCGAGTAAATGACTACCACCGAAACGATGGACAAGAAGGCGGTCGCCCAGGTGCTGGAGCAGATCGCCGCATTTCTCGAGTTGAAGGGCGAGAATCCGTTCCGGATCCGCGCGTTCCGCACCGCCGCGCGCACCGTCGGCGCGCTTCCCGGCGATCTCGGCCCGGCACTCGCCGACGGCTCACTCGCGGGCACCAAGGGCATCGGGCCCGCCACGCTGCAGATCGTGCAGGAGCTGGCGACGGGCGGTCGGTCCACGATGCTCGAGGAGCTGCGCGAGCAGGTGCCGGCGGGCCTCGTCGAGATGCTCGACATCTCCGGGCTCGGCGTCGCCAAGATTCGCCAGATCCACGAGGTGCTGGGGATCGATTCGATCCCCGAGCTCGAGGCCGCCGCACTCGACGGGCGCCTTGCCCGGCTTCCGCGGTTCGGCCAGAAGACCTCGGAGAATATCCTCAAGGGCATCGCCTTTCTCCGCCAGGCGAGCGCGTTCCGCCTCTCGCACCACGCGGCAGAGGAGGCTGAGGGTTTAAGGCGCGCGCTCGTGAAGCTGCCGGGCGTGGTGCAGGCGTTCGTGGCAGGCGAAGTGCGGCGGCGTTGCGAGATCGTGCGCGATCTCATCCTCGTCCTCGTCGCCGACGTCCCGCCGGCCGAGCTGTTCGAGCGCTTGAGCCGGCTGCCGGGCGTGCACGAGTTTTCGGGTCAGGACGAGCGCCGCGTCACGCTCCGATTTGCGGGCGGCGCGAGCGCGCAAGTCGTGGTGACGACGCCGGTCAACGCCGGCGCCGTGCTGGTCCAGGCTACGGGGAGCGAGGCGCATCTCATCGAGCTGGCCGAGCACGCCGGCGCGCGCGGCTACAACCTGAGCGGCGCGGCGCTCTGGCGCGGGAGCGAGTTCGTCGCGACTCCCGATGAGAACGCGCTGTACCGGGCCGTCGGCCTGGAACCGATTCCGCCCGAGCTGCGTGAGGGGATGGGCGAGATCGCGGCGGCCGCGAAGGGCGCGCTTCCGCGTCTCGTGGAGCGCGGCGACCTCCGCGGCTTTCTCCATTGCCACACGAGCTATTCCGATGGCTCGAACACGGTCGAGGAGATTGCACTTGCCTGCCGCGAGGCGGGCTACGCGTACGTCGGCATCACCGACCACAGCCAGGCCGCGGCGTACGCGGGAGGACTCAAGCCCGACGACCTCGCGCGCCAGGCCGATGAAATCGACGCGGTGAACGCGCGCCTCACGGGGATCCGCGTCCTCAAGGGTATCGAGGCCGACATTCTGGCCGACGGACGGCTCGATTACGACGCGCGCGTGCTCGACCGGCTCGACTTCGTGATCGGCTCAATCCACAGCCGCTTCAACCTGGGCGAGGCTGAGATGACGGGCCGCATGCTCGTGGCGATGGACAACCCCCATCTCACGATCATCGGCCACCCGACCGGACGGCTCCTGCTCTCGCGCGATCCCTACGGCATCGATCTGGACGCCGTCTTCACCAAAGCCGCCGAGACCGGCGTCGCGATGGAGATCAACGCGGATCCGCACCGCCTGGACCTCGACTGGCGCGTGGTGCGCCGGGCGCGGGATGGCGGAGTCATGATCTCGATCGGCGCCGACGCGCACAACGTGGCGGGGATCGGCAACGCCGACTACGGCGTCGGCATCGCGCGAAAGGGATGGCTCGGTGCCGACGACGTGCTCAACGCGAAGCCGGTGGACGCATTCCTGTCGTTTGCGCGGAAGCGGCTCGGCCGTGGCCGGTAAGGCGGCGGCCTCCAAGCCGCGCGCGCGGAAACCCGCCCGCCCTGCGGCACGCAGCCGTCGCCCTCGCATGGCGCCCGCGGCCGAGCGCGCCCCCGAAATCCTCTCCCGCCTCAAGTCCGCCTACCCCGAGGCCGAGTGCGCGCTCCACCACCGGAGCGCGTACGAGTTGATCGTCGCCACCATCCTCTCGGCCCAGTGCACCGACGCGCGGGTGAACATGGTGACGCCCGCGCTTTTCGCGCGCTACCCCGACGCGCACGCCCTCGCGCGGGCCGACCAGGCGGAGCTCGAGGAGATGATTCGCTCGACCGGCTTCTTCCGCAACAAGGCGCGGAGCCTGCTCGGCATGGCGCAGGCGCTCGTGGCCGAGCACGGCGGCGAGGTGCCGCGGACGATGGACGCGCTGCAGGCGCTTCCGGGCGTCGGCCGCAAGACGGCAAACGTGGTGCTCGGGAACGCGTTCGGGATCAATGAGGGCGTCACGGTCGACACCCACGTGGCGCGGCTCAGCGGACTGCTCGGGCTCACGCGGGAGGCGGATCCGGTGAAGATCGAGCAGGATCTGATGCCGCGCTTTCCCCGCGAGGATTGGGCGTTGCTCTCGCACCTGCTCATCTTCCACGGCCGCCAGGTGTGCATCGCGCGGCGGCCGCGGTGCGGGGAGTGCGTGCTGGCGGCGCTTTGCCCGTCAGCCGTTATCGCGTAGCGGCCGGGAGCTCCAACCCGCCAAGGAGCGCGCGCGGAATCGGCAGCCGCTCGAGCGCGCGCGGCTCCACCTTGATCGCGCCGCCGCCGTACGATTTTCCCACCAGCTTGAGGTTGGCGAGCGTGGTCGGGTGCGCGAGCGCGCGGCCGAGCCGTTCGAGCGACCGCGGGTCAGTGTGCCGCGGGTACACGCAGAGAAACCCGGTGAGCGGGACGGCGCCGGCCGCGTTCCGCACGAAGCGAGCATTTCGGCGGCCAAGATAGGCGAAGAGAAACGGCGGCGGCTCGCGCCGCTCCATCCGGTACCACGGCCGGCGGGTGCGGATGAGCGGGCGCTCGTGGAGCCGGCGCGCCTCGCCCTGGGCGATGTAGGCGCGGACTGCGGACGGGAGACCGGCTGCGGGGAGTGGCGGGATCGCGAGCAGCAGTGTGGGCCGGCCGGCGGCATCGAGCCGCGCGAGCGCCTTGCGCTCGAGCACATCGCCGGTGTCGAGGTCGCGCGTACGGCCGATGGCGGGCGACAGAAATTCGCCAGGCAAGCCGAGCGCGCTCGCGCGCGCGGCGGTGAGGAAGAAGAACTCGTTCGCGCCGGTCGCGACGCCGCGCACCACGCGCGCGAGCGCGCCGAGCTGGACCGAGTCGCGCATACCGTCGCACGGAGCCCGCGAGAGGCCGGTGCGGAGCGCCTCGTCGAGATCGCGATCAACCAGCGTGAGGCCGGGCGCTCCGGCGGCTTGCATCCCGCGCGCAATCCAGCGCGAGAGCGACATCGTCCGCTCCGCGCAGCGAACCCACCTCACGCGCGGTGCGGGCGCCGAGTGCTCGATCAGCACGACGAGCGCATTTGTATCCACGCCGGGGAACGGCGTCGCAGCGGGCTCGAAGGTAACAGCCGCGTCCAGTCGGTATCCCCGGGCGATCCACTGCCACAATGCACCGGCGAACACGCCTTCGCACGTATCGGCCGGCAGAATGAAGGCGAGCCGGCCGCCGGGCTCGAGCAGCGTGAGCGCGCGCAGCAGGAAGTAGACGTGGAGCCCCGCGCGCCCGTCGAGCGGCCGGCCGAGCAGCGCGGCCGAGAATCGCGCGAGCGCGGCCTTGTCAGCCGCGCTGATGCGATGGTGGCGGATGTACGGCGGGTTGCCGATGATGGCCCGGTAGCGCCGAGCCGGCGGCGCGAGCGCGAAGTCGCCGATCGCGACGTTGCGGAGTGCGGCGCCGTCAACTCCCGCAGCATGCGCCTGCTGCAGCACATCCGCGTAGCGCTCCATCCCGAGCAGCGCCACGCGCCGCCCCCGCACACTTGCCACCCGCCGCGCGGCCCGGAAGAACGCGCCCGCGCCGACGGCGGGGTCGAACACATGGTCGGCGCCGCCGCCGAGCGCGTACTCCGCCATTGCGTCGGCAACCCAATCGGGCGTCCAGAACTGACCCTTTTCCCGGAGTGCCTCGCGGGGGATCGCGGTGCCCGTGAGCGGCGGCGCGCTCATGCGAACCCCTCGCCATCCCCCTCCCACGCCGCGATTCGGCCCGCAATCGCCGAAGCCGCGACGGTGTAGGGACTCGCGAGATACACCTGTCCCGGTCCGCTCCGGCCGGGGAAATTCCGGTTGATTGCACTCACCGTCACCGTCTCGCGCGCAAAGCTCACGCCCGGCCCCGCGTTGATGCACGCGCCGCAGGAGGGCTCCAGCACTTGGGCACCCACGGCGCGGAACAGCTCGACATAGCCGCGTGCCTCCGCGTGACGCCGCACCGTCTGGCTGCCGAACTGTACGTAGCAGCGCACGCCCTCGTGCACCCGCGCCCCGCGCGCGGCGGCCGCCCGGAAGACGCGCGCGTACATGTCCATGTCCTCGCACTTGCCGCCGGTGCAGCTTCCCGCGTACGCGATGTCGACCGGCACGGGGCCGCGCAGCTCGTCCAGAAAGCGGCCGTTGCCGGGATCGCCCGGAAGCGCCACCATCGGGCGGAGCGCGGAGGCGTCGATGTCGAGCACCGCCTCGTGCTCCGCGTCCGCGTCCGACGCGAGCCCCTCGATGAGTCCGAGCGCTTCCGCGTGCGCAACCCCCCGCGCACGCTCGAGCCACTGCACGACGACGCCGTCCGGCGCGACGATCCCGGTGAATGCGCCGATCTCCGCCGCCATATTCGTGAGCGTCGCCCGCTCGTCCACCGACAGCGCGGTTACCGCCTCGCCCGCGTACTCGACGATCCGCCCCACCGCGCCCCCGTCGCGCACGAACGGCTCCCGCAGAATCGCGAGCACCAGGTCCTTGGCCGCCACGTTGGCCGGCAGCCGACCGCGCACCCGCACGAGCACCGACGGCGGCACCGTGAGCCGCACGTCGCCGGTAAGCCAGGCGTGACAGATTGCTGTCGTTCCGACGCCGAACGCCACGCAGCCCACGGCGCCGCTGTGCGGCGTGTGGCTGTCGCTCCCCACGATCACCTGGCCGGGCAGCGCGTGCCGCTCGAGCACGATGCTGTGACAGATCCCTTCGGCGCCTCGCGGGGCGCCGGAGCGGGGCGGGAGCTCGCCGTACAGTCGGATTCCCTGCTCCGCCGCGAAGGCCTCCTGGCGGGATTTCAGCTCGAGCGCCACGTCGAGCAGCCCCGCCGCGCGGCGTTCGTCGGTGAGCGCCTGGTCGAGAAACGTGAGATGGTCGCGGAAGAAAAGGATCGAGCCCGGGTCGCGCACGTGCGCGGCGCTCCCCACCGCGCCGCGCCAGAGCTCGGCCGCCATCGGTGTCACGTACTCGTGGCTGAACCTGAGGTCGGCGCGGACGAAGCCTTCGTCTCCCGGGCGCACCGACGCGATACCCGCCGCTGTATCCGCCGGCGATGCGGCCCAATGGCGCGCGATGATCTTCTCCGCGAGCGTCATCGGCCGCGGCGTGCCACGCCGCCCCGCGCGCCCACCGCTGCTCGGCGCCGGCACGCGCGCCCGCCCCGCAAGCCGCGCCTGTCCGTACGCGAGCAGGCCGCCGCGCCGAACAATGCCGCGCGTGATGGCGCCGAGCCCGGCCGTGAGCCGCGCAATGGGAATCGGCTCCCCCCGCGCGATGAGCTCGAGCAGCCCGAAATCGGTGCTCGTGTACACGCCGAGGTGTTGGCAGTTCTCCCGGTAGATCCGCTCGAAACTTTCCGCGATCACCAGCCGGATGCCCGCGGCCCGCTCGGCGTACGGCGACGCTTCGCGGCTCGACCCCTTGCCGCGCCGCCGCCCGCTCACTGAAACCTCGAACCCGCCGCGTCGTACGGCCCCCGGCGCAATGGGAAACTCGCCGCCGCACCGGAGTCCCACGTACGCATATTCGCCCAGCCGCTCGTCCGGGTAGTAGCAGGCCCACGCCGGCGTGATCTCGTCGGTCGAAATGTCGTGGCGGAGCGCGAACGCGGGCCATTCGACATCAGCCCCGTCGAGCTGGCGCCGAACGAGCGCCGCATCCTCGGCAAGAAAGAGCACGCGGCCGCGGAGCCGCAGCAGATCGTTCATGGGGCCCAAAGTTGCCCCGCGCCCGTCACCCCGACAAGATTCCTCCGTGCTTCTCCTCGCCCGGCTGCTGCTCGCGCTCGCGGGCCTGCCCCTCTCGCAACCGCCGCCGCTCGCCGCCCGATCGCTCCCGGCCCCGGATGCGCTGCCGCGCCTCCTCCGCGCTCACGTCGCGTTTCTCGCCGACGACGCGCTCGAGGGCCGCGGCACCGGCACGCGCGGCGGGCTCATCGCGGCCGAGTACGTTGCGGCCCAGTTTCGCCGCCTCGGGCTCGCGCCCGCCGGCGATTCCGCCGGCTTTCTCCAGCGCGTCCACCTCCTCGGCCGCACCCCGAACGCGGAGCTCCGCGCCACGCCAGATGCCCGCGCCGCGGGCGCCGGCCCCGACACCGCAGCGCTCCGCTGGGCCCAGGATTACGTGCTCGCGCCCGAAATCGACGACACCGTCGCCCATATCGGCGGCGAGCTCGTATTCGCGGGCTATGGTGTCGTGGCGCCCAATCGAGGGTGGGACGACTACAAGGGCGCCGATCTTCGCGGCAAGGTCGCGCTCGTGCTCGCCGGCGTGCCCGATCCCTCCCGCTTCGATCCCGGCTACGGCCGGCCCTGGAACGCGGTGCGCGAGAAGGCCCAGGAGGCGGCGCGGCGCGGCGCGGTCGGGATCCTCGTGGTGGACGTACCGGAAAGCGGGGTTCCCTGGGAGGCGATCCAGGCGCTCACCCGCGAGCGCATCGGCCTCCCGGCGCAGCCGGATGCGGTGCGCTACTGGGGCTGGGTCACGCCCGATGCTGCGGCCTCGCTCGCAGCCTTGGGCGACCAAGACTTCGGCCGGCTCATGCGCGCCGCGCGCGACCCCGACTTTCGTCCGACGCCGCTCGGCGTTTCCCTCGGCGGCACGCTCCACGTCGCCATTCGTCCGATCGAGACGCAGAACGTCGTGGCGCGCCTGCCGGGCTCGGGCCCGCACGCGCGTGAGGCCGTCGTCGTGGGCGCGCACTACGACCACCTGGGCATCGGCCGTCCCGTCTACGGCGACTCGATCTACAACGGCGCCGAGGACAACGCCTCTGGTGTGGCCGGCGTGCTCGGCGCGGCGGAAAAACTCGCGGCCACGCATCCCGCCCGCTCGATCTACTTCGTGGCGTTCGGCGCCGAGGAGCTCGGGCTCCTGGGCTCGCAGTGGTTCGTGGCGCATCCGCCGGTGCCGCAACACGAGATCGTGGCCGCGGTCGCGATGGACGAGCTGAATCTCTACGGCGCCACACGCGACATCGGCACCGTGGGCGTGGACCAGACGTCGCTCGGCGCCGTCGTGCGCCGCGCGGCCGCCGCCGAAGGGATGCGGATCAATGAGGATCCGGACGACATCGCGAGCGGCCGCTTCTATCGCTCCGACAACTACTCGTTCGCGCGCGCGGGCATCCCCACCATCCGGCTGGTGAACGGGCTCGACTACGTGGGCCGCCCGGGCGGCTGGGGGCGCGAGCAGCGCGAGCGCTATCACACGGAGCGCGAGCACCGGCCGAGCGACGAGCTGGCGCCGTGGATGTCGTTCGCGGGCATCGCGCAGCAGACGCGGGTGCTGGCCCGCTCGCTCCGCGCGATCGCGGACGCGCCGGCGCGCCCCAGGTGGGCGGCCGGCTCCGACTTTCGTGCGGTAGGGGACGGGGTACCGTGAGACTGCGTGCTGCTCTCATGACGCGAGCGCTCAGCCTGCTGCTCGTGGCGCCCGGCTCGCAACTCGCCGCGCAGTCCGCTCGCGCGCCCGCTCGATCCGCGCCGGCGCAGTCTCCCGCCGCCGCTCGCGTCGCCCACGCCGTCGATGCCCGCGCGCTGCAAGCCCACCTCGAGTTCCTCGCCGCCGACGCGCTCGAAGGCCGCGGCATGGGTACCCGCGGCGCCACCATCGCCGTGCGCTATATCGCCGCGCAGTTCGCGCGTCTGGGGCTCGAGCCCGCCGGCGACAGCGGCACCTGGTACCAGCGCATCCCGCTCACCGGCCGCATCTACACGACCTCGCTCGTACTCGGCGATTCCGCGCCGGCCGCCACGCACTCGAGCGATTCGAGTCGCGCAGGCTCCGACCCTCCCTTCCGTCCCGGCGACGATTACGTCGCCTATGTCACAACCGGCGACTCCGCCGCCCTCGCGGCCCAACCGGTCTTCGTCGGCTATGGAATCACCGCGTCGGAGGAGCAGTGGGACGACTACGCGGGCGCCGACGTGCGCGGCAAGCTCGTGATCGCGCTCGCCGGCATCCCGGCGGAACGCGGCTCGCCGCGCTTCGTCCATCCGCGCCGCGATGACTACGGCGCACGCAAGTACAAGGTCGAAGAAGCGGTGCGTCACGGCGCGGCCGGTGGGCTCGTCGTTTTCCGCCCGGGCGGCGCCGGCCCAAACTGGTTCGAGATCGCCGGCGCGCTCACCGGCGAGCAGCTCCATCTCAATGTGCCTGACACCGCGTCCGCGGCGGGCCCGGTCTTCGGTGGCTGGCTCAACCAGCCAGCCGCGGCGCGCATTGCCGCTGCCGCGGGACTGTCGCTCGACTCGCTCGCCGCCGCGGCGGACCGTCCCGGCTTCCGCGCGGTGCCGCTCCCCGTGACGCTTACGCTGTCGGTACGCGCGCGCAGCCGCGCCGTGCCGGGCGTGAACGTCGCGGCGCGCCTGCCGGGCCGCGGCGCTCTCGCCGACCAGGCCGTCGTCATCGGCGCCCACTACGATCACCTCGGCATCGGCCGCCCCGTCAACGGCGACTCCATCTACGACGGCGCCGAGGACAACGCGTCAGGCGTGGCGGGCATGCTCGCGATCGCCCAGGCGTTCGTCCACGCAGGCGCGCGGCCCGGCCGCTCGGTGTACTTCGCCGCCTTCGGCGCCGAGGAAGAAGGACTGCTCGGCTCCGAGGCGTTCGCCCTCCGCCCGCCGATCCCGCTCGACTCGATCGCCGCGATGTTCTGCATGGACGTGCTCAACCTTCAGGCCCGTACCCGCGACCTCGCCTCGCTCGGCGGCAGCTACTCGTCGCTCGGCGCTCTTTTCCGTTCGGCGAGCGCGGCCGAGGGCTACCGACCGACGCCGCCCGACAGTCCGATCATGCGGCTCGCGGTGGCGCAGAACTTCTTCAATCGGTCGGACCAGGCATCGTTCGCGCGCGCGGGCGTGCCCGCGATCTATCTCTACTTCGGCGACGTCGGCCCCGACGGCTCCCGCGACTGGGGGCTCCGGCAGCTCGTCGCCTATCTCTCCACTCGCTATCACCGGCCGAACGACGATTTGAGTCAGCGGTTCGACTATTCCGCCGCCGTGTATCCGCTCCGAGTCTTTGCCCGGACACTCCTCGCCGCCGCCGATGAGCCCACCCCGGCCCGCTGGAACGCCGATGCCCCGTATCACCGACACTAACCGGAGACCACCCGTGCGCCCGACGCTCGCACTCGCCCTGCTCCTCTTCGTCCCCACAACCGTTCCCCACTCGTCGCTCAGCGCGCAGCAGAGCGCCGCGACGCGCGTGGCCCGCGCCGCGAACCCGGACGTCATGCGCGCCGATCTCGACTTCCTGGCCGACGACGCGCTCGAGGGCCGGGCGCCTGCCACCCGCGGCGGCCACATCGCGCGCAATTACATCGTGGCGCAGTTCACCCGCCTGGGACTCGAGCCCGCCGGCGACAGCGGCACCTATCTCCACCGAGTCCCCGTCATCTCGCTCACGCCCGCGCCGGTGGCCACGATCGTCTCGGGCGGCCAGCAGACCCCGCTCAAGTTCCGCGACGACTACGTGATGTGGTCGATGCGCGACGATTCGCTGGTCAGCGTGAGCGGCGACATGGTCTTCGTGGGCTACGGAATCGTCGCCCCGGAGTACGACTGGGACGACTACAAGGGCGCGGACGTGAAGGGCAAGGTCGTCGTCATGCTGGTGAACACGCCCGGCCTGGTGGATTCGACCCTCTTCACGGGCAAGATCCTCACCTACTACGGCCGCTGGACCTACAAGATCGAGGAGGCCGCACGGCAGGGTGCCGCGGCCATCATGATGGTCCACACCACCGAGAGCGCTACGTATCCGTGGGGGACGGTGACCGGCTCCTGGACCGGCCCGCAGACCCGGATCGAGCGCGAGCCCACGTCGCTGATCGCGGCCGGCTGGTTCAGCAAGGAGGCATCCGATCGGCTGCTGCAGCCGCTGGGCGGACTCGATCAGGCCATCGCCATGGCGAGCCGGCGCGGCTTCACCGCCGTTCCGCTCAAGGCGCAGCTCGGCGCCACGATTCGGAGCACCATCCGCCGCTCGGAAACCTTCAACATTCTCGGCCGCCTGCCCGGCAAGGGCCCCAGGGCGCACGAGGTCGTGATGATCGGCGGCCACTACGACCACCTCGGCATCAGCCAGCCAGTGGACGGTGACTCGATCTACAACGGCGCCATCGACAACGCGTCCGGTTGCTCCGCCATGCTTGCCGCGGCCGAAGCGTTCAAGCGGAGCGGCGTCGTGACGCCGCGCTCTATCGTCTTCATCGGATTTGCGGCCGAGGAGTCCGGCCTGCTCGGGTCCACGGCGTACGCGGCGCGACCCACGGTGCCGCTCAAGGACATCGCGGCCGTGCTCAACATGGACGTGATGAACATGTACGGGCGGACCCGCGACATCGCGGCGCTCGGGCTGGATCAGTCCTCGCTCGGCCCGGTATTCACCGCCGCGGCGCGCGCCGAGGGATTGCGGGTCACGACCAACGAAAAGGCGCTGATCCAGGGTTCGTTCTTCCGCTCCGACCACTTCCCCTTTGCGCGGGCGGGCGTCCCGGCACTCTCACTCGAGAGCGGGCTCGATTTTGTCGGTCGCCCGAAGGGCTGGGGCCAGGAGCAGGAGGAGGACTACACGGCCCACCACTATCACCAGCCGAGCGACGAAGTGGAGCCCTGGTTCGACTATCGCGGCGCCATGCAGCAGCTCCGCGTCATCCTGCGGACGGCGATGGCCGTGGCGACCAACCCGAAGCAGCCGACGTGGAGCGCGGGCTCGGAGTTCCGGGCGGCGGGGGAGGCGCGCACCAAGAGCGGGATCTAGGGGGGATTCAGGTAATGAGGGGTCGCGCAGGCGACGGAGCTCGCAAATCAGGTCACCCGTGCAGGTCTCGGGAGATGATCGGCTTCGAGAAGGGCACCGCTGGCTCCCTGAGCTTGAGTTCGGCCAGCAGACTCTGAAAAAAGCTGATACGATTCTGTTCCGCCTGCTGGTGATTCAGGACGCGCTGACCGTAGGGCTTGCGGCTATCAAAGCGAATGAACCAGGCGCCTTCCAAGAGACCCTGGTTCCAGAGCGGGGCCTTGCGAATGGCGATTCGCTTGATTGCTGCCTCGAAGAACGCTGACCACATCAGCCCGTCCTCCCTTCGCCTGCTGTCTGCGAGCGCATCAAACAGGAC
>DASUJH010000049.1 GCA_036279355.1 Gemmatimonadales bacterium | reverse complement strand
TCTACGCGCGCCCGCTCGATTTCCGGCGTCGCCTTCCACATCGAACGAATCCGAACCTTCTCATCGCCCACCACGGGCGAAGGAGCCATCACCATGACGCAAGCAACGCAGCCAACGCCGAGCAGCGCCGCGCGCACGCCGTATCACGTTACGCTGAACCAGATTGAATGTTGCAACTGCAACCACGGCTGCAACTGCCAATTCGGTGGATTTCCCGACCACGGCAACTGCGAGTTCGTGCTCGGCTTCGAGATCACCGGGGGTCAGTTCGGCGCGGTGCCGCTCGCGGGCGTGCGGATGGCGGCGGTGTGCCTGTACCCGAAGGCGATCCACGAAGGCAACGGGCGGGTCGTCCTCTTCGTCGACGAGCGGGCGCGCCCCGAGCAGGTGGAGGCCGTCGCCAAGATCATGTCGGGCCAGCACGGGGGCATGCCGTGGGAGGCTCTCGCGGCGACGATAACTTCGTTCACCGGCCCCGTCGTCCGGCCGATCGAGATGAAGGTGGACGGCACCCGGTCGAGCTTCCGCGTGCCCGGCGCGGTCGAGGTGGTGCAGACGCCGATCCGGGACTCGGTGTCGGGCCAGGAAAAGGAGGTCCACATCGTGTACCCCAAGGGCGGCTTCATGTGGAATGACGGCAGTATCTGCACGACCAGCACGATGTCGGTCGACTACGACGGGATCCGGTTCCACCACGAGGGCCGCTACGCCTGCTTCGCGCCGACGAAGTGGGCCAACCAGTGACGTGGAGCGGACGGCAGGCAGCCTTGACGCGCTGATCCGCCGCGACCGGGCGCTCGCGCTCGGCGGGGTCGCGGCGCTGGCGGCGCTCGCGTGGCTCGCGCTCGCGCGCATGGCGGGCATGACATCCGGCGGCGCGACGGCAATGCCCGGCGCGATGGCGATGCCGAGCACGGCGCCGTGGGGCGGGGCGGAGCTCGCGAGCCTCATCGTCATGTGGGCGATCATGATGGTGGCGATGATGGCGCCCGCTGCGGCTCCGCTGGTGCTGCTCTACGCCGGCACGATGCGGCGGCGCGCCACCCGCGGCGAGCCCGCAGTGGCGGCGTGGGTCCTCCTCGCCGGCTATCTCCTCGTCTGGATCGGCTTCAGCGCGCTCGCCGGCACCGCCGAGTGGGCGCTGCACGGCGCGGCGCTCGTCTCGCCGGCCACGCTCCGTGCCGCGCCCGCGCTCGCGGGCGGGATTCTGATCGCGGCCGGTCTCTTCCAGTTCACGCCGCTAAAGTCGGCGTGCCTGACCCATTGCCGGTCTCCGCTGCACTTCCTCACGACCGAGTGGCGCGAGGGCGCCTTCGGCGCGCTCGCGATGGGCGCGCGGCACGGAGTCTGGTGCCTCGGCTGCTGCTGGCTCCTGATGGCGCTGCTCTTCGTGGCGGGGGTAATGAACCTCGCGTGGGTGGCGGCGATCGCGGCATTCGTGCTGCTCGAGCGGACGGTGCCGGGCGGGGCGGTCGCCGGGCGCGTGGTGGGGGCGCTGCTCGTCGGGTGGGGCGCGTGGCTCGTCGCAGGAGCCTGACATGGCGCGCGGAGGCGCTATTGCCGGCGGAGCCGGATGGCGCCTTTGAAGGTGCGCACAGTCACGTGCCCTCCATTCCCTCCGAGCTCGAGATGGAGCGAACGGGCCGGGCCCGTCCCCTGAATCGCGGGCCGGACCGAGGCGTAGTCGTTCACGATCTCTCCGGTGATGGTTGAGAGATTAAAATCCCCACCGGCGCCGCGTGGCAGGAGCAGATCGACGGCGCCGCTGTGATCGGAAAACTCGAAGACCCCGCCGGTCCGTGGCGCGCCGGCGTAATGGATGTCGCCGGTCACCGACGCGAACCGGCCGCGGAAGATGGCCGCACTGGCGATCTCCAGCACCCCCGCGATCGTCGCGGCGTCGGCATCCTCGGGGGCTCCGCGCAGCAGGAGAGGGCCATCGCCGGTCCGCGCACGCACCCACGGCGCGACGACGTCCAGATCGATGCTACCACCCATCGTCTCTGCTTCGATCGAACTGGCGGATCCCGATAGATGCACGGCCCCCGAAACCGAGTAGAACCAGCCCGAAACGTCGCTGCCCGTGATGGCGGCGCTCGCGGTCTTCACTGAGACATGGCTACGGCGCGGCAAATAAATCACCAGGGCGCACGGCGGCGAGTCCTGCACGCCGGCGCGGTCCTCAAGTCCGAGCTTGACGCCTTCGGCGGACCCTCCGAAGAAGAACCGCTGGCCGGGCGGGACGCGGCCCCGGACCACGATCGAGTCGCGGTCCCAGCCCACGATGCGGACCGATCCCGCAGGATCGAAAACCTTGACCGACGCCGTTGGGTTGAGCGCGCGGGCGCGCAGCACCGGCTCTTGCGCGCCCGCGAGCGCGGCCGCCGACAGCGCGAGTATGGTGAGGCTGGCGGTGTCTCGGCATACCGCCGCTATGCATCTGTCATGACGCATTGTCCACCCGCCGGAGCAAGTCACGTTTCTGCCGGTACGACGCTGCCAGCAGTTGATGCAACGCAGGGTTGTCCGGGTCGTGCGCGAGCGCTTCGTGCAGTTCGGCGATGGCGCCGTCGACCACCCGCAGGTCATGATCAAGGGCAGCGGCCGTGGCCGGGCGAAGCGTCGATCGGCGCAACTCGAGCTCCTCCAGTAACGCCGTAACCTGCTGCTCGTATGTGCGCGCCGAGTCCAGGACCTCCCTCACGGCAGGGTCGCCCGCTCGCGCGATCGTCGCGGGAGCCAGCGGAGGCCGTACGCCGGGACGCGAGAGCGCAACGGCGAGCCATGCCGCCGCTGCGGCCGCGCCCACCCACCACCAACGCCGGTCGATCGCCCATCGCGCCCGCGGCCCCGGTTCGGAGGTCGGCACAGAATTGCCGCGCTCGATGCGGGCGCGGATGGCGGGCCAGAGGGCGTCGAGTGCCGCTGCCGGCGCCTGCCGGTCCCGATCGATCCGGGCCATGAATGCTGTCAATCGCGCGACGTCATCCGCGCACGCGTCGCATCCCGAGAGATGGGCGGTGACAGCCGCTCGGTTGCGCTCCGGGAGCGAGTCGTCGGCGATGCCGTGGCGCTCTGCCTCGGTGAGATGGCGCCGAGTCGCCGGGACAGAATCGATCATGGTTCGAGGAGCCTCATGAGGTGCCGGCGCGCCCGCCACAGCTGGGCGCGCGCGGTGCCCGGCGCGCACCCTGTGATGCGCGCGATCTCGTCATGCGAGTAGCCCTCGAGATCGTGAAGGACGAACGCGGTCCGGGCTCCCGGCGGCAATCGCGCCAGCGCGGCTTCGAGGTCCATCCGCGCATCGAGCTTCCCGGCGGCGGACGCGGGGTTCGGGAAGTCATCGACCGCGACGAAGCGGCCGGCGTCGCGACTCGAGGACCGACACCGTTCCAGGATGAGGTTGACCGCAAGGCGGTGCAGCCACGTTCCGATCGCGCTTTGGCCGCGAAACGACGCCAGGCGTTCCCACGCCCGCACGAAGACATCCTGGACCATGTCCCGGGCGTCGCGCTCGTCGCCGAGCATCCGGCGCGCCAGCATGTGGATCGCGCCGGCGTGCGCTCGATAGAGCGACTCGAACGCATCGACGTCGCCCTGCTGCGCGCGGCGAACGACGTCGTCGAGCGGCGCGACGTCGTTCACCGTTACGGTCGAACCAGGCAGGTCGTAGATCGGGGCGGTCACGCCGGGCGCGCTGCCGTCATTGCGTTCGCGCGACTATGGCCAGCGCCGAGTCGATCTCCGCCGCGGCCACCGCTCGCGGCAACACCACTCCGGTGCTCCGGCGCGTCGGCACCCGCGCTGCTACCACGTCGCCCGACGGTCCCAGCGTGACGAGCGCCGTGGTGTGGCCCAGCAGCGTGATGCGAAGCAGCCAGGTTCCGTCTAACGGCCACTGGCGCCGCACGGCGTACACGCCTGAGTGCGCCGTCGTGTCGAACCGCAGCGGTACGCTCCGGCGGGTGCCGCCCACGAGTCCCTCGGCGCTCCCCGAGAGGTCGGCGACCGTCGTGTGACCGTCGCGGACCGTCGTATGCACCAGCAGCACCGCATCGCGCGTGGCGGGATCGTACGGATTGACTGGTGATTCGATCGACAGCCAGGGGGGCCACCTGAGCGCGCTGGGGCCCGCGAACGCCGAACCCGAGAGGATCAGGACCAGAATGGCGGCTGGAGCGAGGACGCGGCGGAGCATGGTGGCCTCCAGTGCAGGGGGATGAAGGCCCGGCTGCGGCGCGAGGGCCGCGAGCTCGGGTGCACTGATTGGACGGACCAACGCTCCACAACGCTTACCCGCACGGCCCTCGACCTCGGCCGGCCATCCGCCGCGGGTGCCCAGCCGCTACGCCAGCGTCCGCTCCTTGAGCCGCCCCGCCACCACCGTCACGTTGTCGCTCCCGCCGCGGGCAAGCGCCAGTTCGATCAGGTTGCGGCAGATCTGCTCGGCCGAGCGGGTTTCCCTGAGCTGCGTCGCGATCTCGTCATCGGCCACGTGCTTGGTGAGGCCGTCGGTGCAGAGCATCACGACATCCTCCCAGCGGCAATCGAAGCTGGTAATGGCCGGCCGCATCTCCTGGGCGCCGAGCGCGCTCGAGAGTACGTTGGCCCAGCGCGATTCGCTCACCTGGTCGGGCGGCAGGACGCCCGCGTCGACCAGCGCCTGCGCCATCGTCTGATCCTTCGTCATCTGCTCGAGCTTTCCCTCGCGGAGCCGGTAGCACCGGCTGTCGCCCACGTGGACCAGATAGGCGCGGGGCCACCGGACCAGGATCATGGTGAGCGTCGTCGCCGTGCCGGCTGCCTCGGCCAGCACGGCGGCGTGGCCCTCGGATACGGCGGCCTCGAGGTCCGAGAGAAAGGGGCCTTCGGGGGCGGGATCGTGCTGGTAGTAGAGCCGGAGCGTGTTGGTTGCGTAGGCGGCGATCGCCTGGAGCGCGGTGCCGCTCGCGTGCTCGCCGCCCGGACGGCCGCCCACGCCGTCGGCCACCACGAAGAGATGCCCGCGCGATTCACTGGTGAGCCCGCTCAGCCGGTCGACGGGAACACTCGTCGAATGAACCCGCATCGTCTTGTGCAGGCTCGCGATGAGGAATTGATCCTCGTTGTTCGGCCGGACGAGCCCCGGGTGGGTGAGGCCGAACACGTCGATGTCGGCATTCAGGGGTCGCACCCCGGGCGGCGTGCCGCCGGCCACCGACGTCATGGGTCGCCTCGATTCGTGCGGAATTGCTGAGGTACTAAGATGCGAGCGGCGGCGAGGGGCGCAAGGCGGCCGGCCCCGCGCGAACACATGGCCGCCTAGGCATGGGGCCGGCGCACGGTTCGGGCGGCCGGCTCGTGCGGGGCAGCAAAGTCTTCCGGGCTCGGAGGGCGACAGAGGATGTCGAACGCCAGGAAGAGGGTATGGGAAAACGGGTAGATCAGGAAGGGGGAAGTGCCCATCGCCACGAGTGAGGCGATCTGGAGCCCTTGCCAGGGCGGCGTGGGCCAGGTGACCAGGAGGACGCCCACGAAGAGCACGGCGAAGACCGTCTCCACTGCCATCAAATTCACGAAATAGGCGCCGAGCCAGTAGCCCCGCTCGCCGCGGGTAAAACGAAAACCGCAGCTCGGACAGCTGGGGAGTATGCGGAGCCAGCGGACGAACACCGGGCCGCCGCCGCACGCGGGGCAGCGGAGCCGGAGCGCATGCACAAACGGCAGCGCGACGGCGCGGATGCCGTGCGGCGCGGCGCGCCGCGAAGCCGCCGGATCGCTCATGCCCTATGCATATCGTCCGGTGCGCGAAATGTCCACGGTGCGGATCACAGGCGCGACCGCCGCTGCGGCGCCGATCATTCGTGGGCGCGCATCCAGCGCTCGATGTCGCCGAACACCCGCGCGCGGTCCTGGTCGGCGAGCAGCGCGTGGTACCCCTCGGGATATTCGAGGTACTCGGCGGCCGCGGGTGCCAGGCTCGCGGCGAGCGCGCGGGTGCCTTCGGGCAGCACCATGCGGTCCGCGGCGCCGTGCACGAGCAGGAGGGGCACGGCAAACCGCGGCGCGCCCGCGTGCACCCGCGCGGCCGCCGCCGCGATTTCGGTCGAGAGCCGTGCACTTGCCCGGCGGTGAAAGAGCGGATCGGAAACGACCGCCGCCACGACGTCCGGATCGTGCGCGAGGGCCGAGATGTTCATGCCGGTGTTGAGGCTGAACGACGGCCACACGCGCGAGACGAGCCGGCCGAGCGCGAGCAGGGCGCGGGGGACGCCGACGCGCCCGAGCGGCGGCGCCACCGCGACCACGCCGGCGAGCCCGTCGCGACCGGCCAGCGCGTAGTCCAGCACGATGAGCCCGCCCAGGCTGTTGCCAAGCAGGTGGAGCGGGCTGTCGGGCTCCTCGCCCCGCACGAGGGCGACGAACCGCCCGAGGTCGCCGCGGTAGTCGGACCATCGGTGCACATGGCCGCGGCGTCCGGGCGAGCGTCCGTTGCCGCGCAGATCGAATGCATGCACCGCCCGGCCGTGGCTGACGAGAGACTCGACCAGCGGCTCATAGAGCCCGCTGTGGTCGCCCAGACCGTGGACGAGGATGACGCCGCCGCGCACGGGACCAGGCGAGGGCGCGCCCGCGGCGCCGCCCGGCGTGTCCGGCTGCCAGCTCTGGCGATACAGCTCCAGGTCTCCGGCGCCGAGAAAGCTCGATTCGCGGTGGATCATGGGGCCGCAAGCTCCGCCGGCTCGCGCGGAGTGACCAGCACCGGGCGGCCTTCGACGAGCCACGTATCGGGATGGGCGCGCACCTGCGCGGCCGACATGACGACGGGACCGGCCGGCGTGGTGGTGGTGGGCGCGGTGCCGAAGCGAAGCTGATACAGCGTGGGCCCCGCGTTTCGTGCGTGCTCCACGACGAACGCCGCGAGCGCGGCGCGGTGTGCCCGGAGTGTCCGCGCCCCGCCGCGCCGGTGCGGCTCGAGCGCCGCGATCACCTGGTCGCGCGAGAGCCCCGCCCGAAACCATCGCGCCCTGAGCTCGCGCTCGTCGGAGCGGGTTTCGGATTGGCGCGCGCGCACGAGATCGCACGAGCAGCCGCCCGCGAACAGCCGGACCACGGTCTGCGCTGCGGGATGCAGCCGGCGCAGATCGGCGTGCTCGGCGGGAGAGGCGAGGTCGGCGGTGACGTCAGGCGGGAGCATCGAGCGCACCTCGCTCAGCGTGAGCGGGGTCGCCATGTAGAGGATGTAACAGGCCGGGGTCTGCACGCCGGCACCCGCCCGCGCTAGGGCTCCTCGGCGCGGCCCTCGAGCAGCATGGCGGCGGCGGCACCCGCGGCACCGCCGCGCGCCGCGATCTCCCGGAGGCGCGAACTGTCCTGCTTGGCCAGCTCGGCCGTGAGCAGAACGACCATTTGATGCCATGCGGCGTGCTCGCGGGCGGCCAGCGCCTGGCGCTGGCCGCGGAAGCCGAACCAGCCGGCGAGCACGATGCAGACGAGAAAGACCGCGATGGCGAAGAGCCCGATCGGCCAAGGCAGCTGCCCGCGCGCGCCGGCGACCGCTCCGGCCAGGGCGAGCGCACCGAATGCCGCCGAGCCCCACATGAGGGCGCGGTACTCGCGGGGGGCTGCATGCTCGGGCGCGGGCACGATGTGGGCCGCTCGGTCTCGGTGGCTAGATCTCGATGTCCTGCCGCACCAGCACCAGGATGGCCGCCTGCGGCACGACCAGATACCGCTTGTCCTCGAACGTGATCTCCACCGCGGCTTTGCGGAAGAAGATCGCGTGATCGCCGACCCTGGCCTGCATGGTGCGCGAGCGGCGCTCGCCGCCGCCGATCTTCCACGGCTCGTCGTCGAGGCTCGACACGTCGGCGATGGGATCGCCGGGGCCGGTGGCGACAATGAGTCCGCTCTGCACCTGCTGGCTATCGACCGCGGTGGGCGGCAGGTACAATCCCACCCGCGTCCGCTGCTCCTCGCCCTCTTCGGGTGTCAGCAGCACGCGGTCGCCGACGACGAGCAGTTGCTTGGGCGGGAAGTCCGTCACCGCTTGCCGTTGACCTCCTCGACCTGGTGCACGGTCACCAGCTCGGTGATCCGGAGCATGCGGGTTGTGGTCGGGAGGCGGAGGCTGATCTCGTCGCCTACGCGCCCATCCTTGAGGGCGCGGCCCAGGGGCGAGGCGAGCGAGATGTGCCCGGCGTCGATGTCCATCATCTCGGCGAGCACCACCATGTACGTATCGGTTTCCCGGGTCTCGAGATCGAGCACGGTGACCCGCGAGCCCAGGCCGACCCGGTCGGATGGCGCCTCCTGGTTCGCGAGCTGGCTCAACTGATTCAGGCGATGGTGCAACTGACCGAGGCGGGCCTGCACGAACTGCTGGCGCTCGAGCGCAGACTTGTACTCCGAGTTTTCCCGCAGGTCGCCGAGCTCGACGGCCTGCGCGATCGCCTGGGGAAGCAGGACGTTGAGCTCGTGGCTGAGCTGGTCGATTTCGCGGCTCAGCTTCTCCCGCATTTCACGTATCATGATTTCGAACCAAGTCGTAATGAACATCACGCCCGGAAAGGGGGACTCTCCGGGTCGGGCAGTCACGACCCAAGATACCACAACCCCTTGCCATCCCGATAGATGCTTTCGATAACTCTTGCGCGAGCATGGGCTTATCAGGAAGCACGCCGGCTGCTGCCCCAGCGGCGGCCTCGACGGGCCAATCGCTCCCAGTTGCTTGACCGCACAGGATTTAGTGGGTAAAGTCTGCGCTGATTGAATAATTGTGCGGTTTGGCGCGCTTCCTAGCCCACAGGTCTTCAACGACATGCACTCAGGCTTTCGGCCCTCTCGGCGTCTGAGCCGGCTCCTGCTCGTCCTGGCATCGGTCCCGCTGCTCGGCGTGGCGGCATGCTCGCAGGCCGACTACCCGCAGAGCGCGATCCATCCGCTCGGCGAATTCGCCCGGCTCACGGACCACCTGTTCAGGACGACGGTCGAGTGGTCGGCGCTCGTGTTCGTGCTGGTGGAAGGGGCGCTGCTCTACGCGATGTTCCGCTTCCGCGGCAGGCCGAACGACGCCGAGCCGCCGCAGATCCACGGCAACACGACGGTCGAGATCCTGTGGACCGTCATCCCGGCGCTCATCCTCGCCACGATCGCGGTGCCGACGGTGCAGGCCATCTTCACGACCAATGCCACCCCGGGCAAGGGCGCGCTCACGGTCGAGGTAGTGGGCCATCAGTGGTGGTGGGAGTTCCGCTACCCCGAGTATCACATTACGACCGCCAACGAGTTGCACGTACCGCTCAACCGCACGGTTTCGCTCCGGATGGGCTCGGGCGACGTGGTGCACAGCTTCTGGATTCCGCAATTTGCCGGCAAGCGCGACGTGTTCCCGAACCGGGAAACCCGGCTCTGGTTCATCGCCGAGCAGGCGGGCGAGTATCCGGGGCAGTGCGCGGAGTTCTGCGGCATCGAGCACGCGCGGATGGCTTATCGGGTGGTGGCGTCGCCGCCGGCCGAGTTCGAGAAATGGATCGCTCATATGGAGACGCTGAAGCAGCAACCGGCGCCCGCCCCGGCGCCCGCCGCCGCGCCCGCCGACTCGGCCACGCGGACGACGAGCGCCGGGGCCACGGCGGCGCAGCTTGCGTCGGCGCACGGGAGTGCCGCGGGCTCGGGCGCCGCGGGCCCGGGTGTCGCCGCAGCGGGCGCGGCGCAGGACAGCAGCGCGGCGCAGGGCGATCCGCTCGTGGCGCAGGGCCAGAAGCTGTTCCTGCAGAAGGGCTGCGTCGGCTGCCACTCGCTCGTGGCCGTGAACGCGCCGAAGGGGCTCATCGGGCCGAACCTCGCGAACGTCGGCGCCCGGAGCTGGATCGGGGCCGGGACGCTGCAGAACACCGATGAGAATCTCGCGCGCTGGATCATGAATCCGCAGGCGATCAAGCCGGGGGTGCTGATGCCGATCCTCGGCATCAAGCCCGATGAGGCGAAGGCGTTGGTCGCGTTCCTCCGCACCCACCGGTAACCACTCTCAGGATACGTATGGCAACCACGGTTGTTGGCCAGGAGACCCACGCGGCGGGCGCCGCCTACGGTGAAAAGACCGGGCTCTGGAGCTGGCTCACGACGGTCGATCACAAACGGATCGGCATCCTCTACGGCACCACCGCGTTCTGCTTCTTCCTGCTGGGGGGGCTCGAGGCGCTGCTCATCCGCTTCCAGCTGGTGAAGGCCAACAACACGCTGGTCTCGCCCGACTTCTACAACCAGTTGTTCACGATGCATGGCACGACCATGATCTTCCTCGCGATCATGCCGCTCAGCGCCATGTTCTTCAATTTCATGATCCCGCTCATGATCGGCGCGCGGGACGTGGCCTTTCCCCGGTTGAACGCGTTCAGCTACTGGGTCTTCCTTCTGGGCGGCCTTTTCCTCAACGTGAGCTTCCTGTTCGGCGCCGCCCCGAACCAGGGCTGGTTCGGCTACGCCAACCTCACGTCGCGGCAGTACTCGCCGGGGCCCAATGTGGACTTCTGGCTCATGGGTCTCCAGATCCTGGGTGTGGCGTCGCTCGCGGCGGCGGTCAACTTCTTCGTCACGATCATGAACCTCAGGGCGCCCGGCATGAAGCTCATGCGGATGCCGATGTTCTGCTGGATGAGCTTCATCACGCAGGTGCTGTTGCTGCTCGCCTTCCCGGTGATCACGGTCGCGCTCATCATGCTCATGTTCGACCGCTTCTTCGGCACCCACTTCTTCGTGCCGTCGGGCGGCGGCGATCCGATCCTGTGGCAGCACCTCTTCTGGATCTTCGGGCACCCGGAGGTGTACATCCTGATCATGCCGGCCTTCGGCATCATCTCGGAGATCCTGCCGGTCTTCTCGCGGAAGCCGCTCTTCGGCTACGCGGCGATGGTGTTCTCCGGGGTGTTCATCGCGTTCATCGGTTTCGGCGTGTGGAGCCACCACATGTTCTCGACCGGCATGGGGCCGATCGCGGACACGTTCTTCGCGCTGGCCACGATGCTCATCGCGATCCCGACGGGGGTGAAGATCTTCAACTGGATCGGGACGATCTGGGGCGGCTCGATCCAGTACAAGACGCCGATGTACTTCGCGCTCGCCTTCATCGCGATGTTCATCATGGGCGGGCTCTCCGGCGTGATGCACGCGGTGGCGCCGCACGACCTGCAGCAGACCGACACCTACTTCGTCGTGGCGCACTTCCACTACGTGATGTTCGGCGGCAGCATCTTCGCGCTCACGGCGGGCGCCTATTACTGGTGGCCCAAAATGTTCGGGCGGATGCTGGACGAGCGGCTGGGCAAGATCCACTTCTGGCTCATGTTCATCGGGTTTAACGTCACGTTCTTCCCGATGCACTTCCTGGGACTCCTGGGCCAGCCTCGGCGCACCTACACCTATCAGGCGGGGCTCGGGTTCGACTGGCTCAACCAGCTCGAGACGGTGGGCGCGGTGATTCTCTTTTTCGCGTTCCTCACGTTCCTGATCAACGTCATCAAGACGTGGCGGCGTCCGGCCACCGCGCCGGCCGATCCGTGGAACGGCGCCACGCTGGAGTGGTCGCTCCCCTCGCCGCCGCAGGAGTGGAACTTCGCCGAGGTGCCGGTGGTGCACAGCCGCGATCCGCTCTGGGAGAGGAAGCGGGAGCGGGGCGGCCCGCTGCCCGAGCCGCTGCGAGTGAGCGGCCAGGGCATCCACCTGCCGGCGCCGTCGTTCTGGCCCGCCGTGGCCGCGGTGGGCGTGATGGGTCTCTTCCTCGGGATCATGCTCTCGCCCAAGGTGGGGCCGTGGGCGATCTTCGTCGGCGTGTCGGTCCTCTTCTTCGGGGTCTTCAACTGGATCTTCGAGCCGAGCTATACCTCGATCCCGGGCGTCGGCGGACGTCCGCGGGCCGGGCATCACTAACCAACTCACGCAACCAAGTCACGCGCGCCGGGAGATCACGTTGTCCGATCACGCTCACGCCCTCGAGACGTCCACCGGGCTCGACAGCCGCAAGCTCGCGATCTGGACCTTCATCGGGTCGGAGTGCATGTTCTTCGCCTCGCTCATCTCGACCTACGTCGTGTACCGGAACAAGAGCCTGGTGGGGCCGTTCCCGCACGAAGCGTGGGTGAGCCCGGCGGGCCAGCACTTCGAGCCCATCATCGAGATCCCGCTCGTCACCGCCGGCACCGCGGTGCTCCTCTTCAGCTCGTTCTTCGTCGTGCTCGCGCTCTACGGCGCCCAGAGGGGCAACCGCAAGATGATGATCGGCTGGCTGGGTGCCACGATCCTCTGCGGGTTCTTCTTCATCGGGATGCAGGTGTACGAGTTCACCCACTTCGTGCACAAGGGGCTCACGCTCCAGACCAACCTGTTCGGGGCGAGCTTCTTCACGCTGACGGGCTTCCACGGGACCCACGTCACGATCGGGGTCATCTGGCTCATCACGATGTTCATCCTGGCGCTCCGGGGCCAGTTACCACCGGAAAATTCGATCAACCTCGAGATGGCGGCCCTCTACTGGCACTTCGTGGACGTCGTCTGGGTGGTGATCTTCCCCGTCGTCTATCTCATGAAGTGAGACCCACTCCATGACCGCACACGCCACGACCCCCGAGCACCTCGCGCACCCGGAAGAGCATGCGCACCCGACGCCCGGCATGTACGTCCGGGTGGCGATCGTGCTATTTATCCTGACCGCGCTCGAGGTTGCGCTCTACGAGATCACCTACGGCGAACACGCCGGCGCGTTCGGAAACATCCAGCCGGTGTTCGTGCCGGTGCTGCTCATGCTCTCGGCCGGCAAGTTTGCCCTGGTGGCGATGTTCTACATGCATCTGAAGCAGGACAGCAAGCTGTTTACGGGGGTGTTCGTCTTTCCGCTGATCATTGCGGCGGTGGTGATCGTGGCGCTCTCGGTGCTGATCGCGTATCACCACGCCTTTGCCGGGGGAGTAATTACGTAGCCCTTACCGTCTTTCTCTGCGCCTCGCGCTCTCGATCCAGGCATGGACCTGCGCCAGCGTCGGCGTGGGTGCGACGAAGCGCTGCTTGGCGTTCATGGTAATCATACGCGCATGCAGGTTCAGCGTGTTGCGACGGGCGAGATCGGCCACGGTGCCGACGCCCGCTGCCTCGAGCAGATCCGCCACTCCACCCGCTATACCGGCGTCGCCGATACCTTCGATCTCGGCAAATTCGTTCATATGGCACTCCGAAAGAACCGCCGCAGAGGGCCGGGCGGCCTTCGGTACGAACTAAGACGCTTGCACGGCGGGGTCAATGCCCGGTCCGGCAATCGGAAGGTGGTACGACGCACCCGGCTACGCGCCGCGCGCCGCGGCAAGTGCGAGACAGAGCCAGCCCGCCAGAAACGCGAGCCCCCCGAGCGGCGTGACGGCGCCGAGCCAGCGGGTGCCGGTGAGCGCTAGGAGATAGAGGCTTCCGGAGAAGAGCACCGTCCCCGTCACGAAGAGCCACCCGGCCCACAGCACGAGCGATCCCGGCCACCGCGTGGCGGCCCAGGAGACGGCGAGGAGCGCCAGGGCGTGGTACATCTGGTAGCGGGCGCCGGTTTCGAAGACGGCAAGGAGGTCGGCGGAAAGCCTGCCCCTGAGGCCGTGCGCACCGAAGGCGCCGGCAGCAACGGAAATGAATGCGGAAAGGGCGCCGAGGACGAAGAAGGTGGGCATGGCGGATGGACGGTAGGGGGAGACAGGGCGCCTAGTAGTACGAAAACGCCGGCGGCGGCATGCCGTGCTTCCGGAAATTCGCCACCACCTGCCCCAACGTCCACAGCGTGTGCTGATTCAGCTCGTCCCATACGAGCCAGCGCGGGATCTTCTGACCGAAGTACCAGATCAATTTCGACCGGTCGGCGTCGGACTGGTCCTTGAGAGCGCGGGTGCTGTAGTCGTACGCCGCGTTGATGAAGCGCTCGAGGCCGGAGCGGCTGTTGAATGTGGCCGCGGTGTCCTGGATGAACGGCGTCTCCTCGGATTTCACGTAGTGGGAGACGATGTAGAGGTCGGCGGCGGCAGCGTGGTGGACCTGCTGGGCAAAGTCGCGTTGGCCCTCGGCCGCTGCGTCGCGATACCAGCGCTCGGGCATCGAGTCGGCCATGGCGAGGAGGAGCGTCCGCTGGGTTTCCTGCGCGCGAAGCTGAACCTCGCGATAACCGGGCGGCATGGTCCAGTCATAGCGGGCGGCGATCTGCTGGGCCCGCGTGGGCGCGGGGGTAATGCTGACGCCGGCGGCCGAGCTCGCGAGCGCGGCAAGAAACCGGACGCGGGCGCGGCGCCGGCAATTCTCAATCAAGGGGCAGCCTGTGCCGGCGCGGCCATGCCCATCGCGTGATAGCCGTTGTCCACGTACACCACGCTGCCCGTGATGCCACGCGCGAGCGGGCTCAGAAGAAATGCGGCGGTGTGCCCCACGTCGCTCGCATCGATGGGGCGGGGGAGCGGCGAATTGGCCGACGTGTAGGCGATCATCGTGTCGATGAACCCGATCGCGGTCGCGGCGCGCGACGCCCAGGGCCCGGCGGAGATCGCGTTCACCCGCACGCCCCAGCGGCGCCCCGCCTCGTAGGCGAGCGTGCGGGTGTCGGCCTCGAGCGCGGCCTTGGCGCTCGACATCCCGCCACCGTAGCCGGGAATAACGCGCTCGCCCGCCATGTAGGTGAGCGAGAGGAACGCGCCGCCGGGCCGCATGAGCGGCGCCAGGCGGCGCACGAGCGACACGTTGCTGTACGCGCTCACGCTCACCGCGGCGAGGTAGCCGGCCCGGCTCGTCTCGAGCAGCGGGTTCTTCACCTCGGGGCCGTTGGCGAGGCTGTGGACCACGAGGTCGAGCCCCTGGTCTCCGAAATCTTCGCGCACGCGCGCCGCCATGCCCTCGATGCTGAAGTCCCCTTCGTCCCGGTAGCGCTTGTTCTCGCGCACGTCGGCGGCCGCGTCGGCCAGGCTGTCGTAGGCGGCGTCGAGCGGATAGATCCGCTCGAACTCGAGCGTGCGGCCGCCGGAGAGCGCGAGCGAGTCGGCCATCTTGCCGCGCTCGAGCAGCTTGCGGAAAATGCCGAGGGCCGGGGGCCAGCTTCCGACGAGGATCGACGCGCCGGCCTCGGCCAGCGCCCTGGCGATGGCGAAGCCGAACCCGCCGTCGTCCGACACCCCGGCGACGAGCGCGCGCTTTCCGGCGAGATCGATGGCGAGCATGCGGGTCCTCGTGGGGAGTCGATTCGCAGCGTTGGACGGGCGAAAAGTATACGGCGGGCCGGAGGGCGGGGGAAGCGCGGCGCGGCAGCGCTACCCGTCGCCCGCCTCGAGCACGGCGCGCGCCTCCTCGGCATCCTCGGCGCGCACGGCGAGGCGAATCTCGGAGATGATCTGCAGTGACGGCAACATTCCGCCGGCGTTGTCGCGCAGGAGATAGGCGCCGATCCCGTTGGCCTCGAGGATGGCGCGGGCCAGCTCGGCGTCGGCCTCGATCATGAAGCTGCGGATGACGGCGAGCGCGTCAGGCATCGGAACGGCCACCCGGTACCGGAAGCTGCGCCGCGCGCATGGCCGCGACCGCCGCCTCCCAGGCGCCCTCGCAGCAGAGGCCGCTCATCGCGGCGCGCTCGTAGCCGTCGAGCGCCGCCCGAATGAGTGCCGAGCGAATCGCCTCGGGCTCGGCCCGATCGGGTCTGGCCGAGGCGTCCCCGTGCGAATCGTCCGCTCCGCTCCCCGGCGCGCTCACCCCGCGGCCTTCTCGGCGTCCTCGCCGTGCTCCACGATGTCGCCGCTCTTGAAGAGGATCTTCTTGAGCTCGGCGCGCCACGTCGGGTGCTTGCGCAGCAGGAACTCCAGGTCCATGCCGAAGTGCTTGAACTCCTCTTTCTGCGCGTCGCGCATGATGGCGCGCGCCTCGGCGTCGGGCTCGACCGCGAGCCGCTGCTGGTACCAGCCGATGGCGTCGGCCTCTTCGGTGAGCGATGCCAGCATGCGGGCGAACGTGCGGGTTTCTGCCGGCAGCTCGTCCGGCGGCTCGTGATATTGATCGAACGACATCGAAGCAATCTCCCGGGTCCTTCACGTGCCGGGCGCCCCATGCGGCCGGCTGTCCCCGGTAAGTGATACCGGCCCGGCCTCCGCGGCAAGGCGGACTGCTGCGGTGAAGGGTGGCCCGGATGCGGTTATCTTCCAGCGCTTCACGAACCAGGGCCCGAGTGGCGGGTGGGGCGCGCGCGGCGGAGGTGCGCCGACGCCAGTCAGTGATCGAGAATGGGATCAATACTTGTGGTGGACGACGAGCGGACCGTCCGGCGGCTGGCGGCGCGGATGCTGGAGGCCGAGGGGTTTGCGACGGTCGAGGCGTGCGACGGCGCCCAGGCTTGGGAGATCATCCGTCATGGCACGCCCGCGATCGAGCTCGTGCTCTCGGACATCGTGATGCCGCGCGTGAACGGCATCGAGCTCATGGAGCGACTCTCGGACGCGCATCCCGAGCTGCCGGTCATCCTGATGTCGGGCTACGCGGCGGCGGAGTTGGCGGCGCGGGGCATCGCGGCGCCGTGCAGCCTGCTCGCGAAGCCGTTCACGCCGGAGCGGCTGCTGGACGAAGTCCGGCGGTGTCTCACGGCGCGGCGGTGAGCGCTCCGCGCCGCGGCCGTAGCGCACGGGGCGATTTGGGCGCGCCCTGACCATGTCGGACATACCGCCCGCCTCCGCTCCATCCTCAACGCAAAGCCTGGCCCAACTCCGCACCGCGCTCGCCGGCATCAACTGGCGCGCCGCCGTCGTGCTGGTCGCCGTGCTGGTTGCGGCAGCCATCCTGGTGTGGGCCCTTCGGCTCCTCGCGCGGCCGCTCGCGCTGCTCCTGTTAGCGATCACGCTGGCGCAGGCGCTCGCGCCCGTCGTGACATGGCTCGAGCGGTGGATGTCGAGGGCGGCCGCGGCGGCGCTCGTCTATGTCGCGCTTCTCGTCATCGCTGGGCTCATCGGCTGGCTGCTGATTCCGCGTCTCGTGAACCAGGGGCAGCAGCTCGTGCACGACGTGCCCTCGTGGTTCGATCAGGCACGCGCCTGGCTCGAGCGATGGCAGGCCGGAGCGGGGGAGCAGGTGAGGACGACGCTCCGGTCCGAGGGCGGCAAGCTCGCCGGGCTCATCCTGAGCGTGCCGCAACGCGTGCTGTCGGGCCTCGCCGAGCTGCTGCTGCTCGCGTTTCTTTCGTTCTACTGGTTGGTGTCGCAGCCCTCGCTCACCGAGTTCGCGCTCTCGCTGGTGCCGGCGGAGCGCCGGCCGGGCACCGGGCGCGTGCTCCGCGACATGGGCCGGGCGATGGGCGGCTACGTGCGCGGCGTGGTGATCGACGCCGCGATCATGGGCACGCTCGCGGGCGTGGGGCTGCTCATCATCAACTTCGAGTATCCGATCGTGGCCGCGCTGCTCACGATGCTGGGCGAGCTGCTCCCGGTGATCGGCCCGGTGGTGGCGGGGGCGATCGTCGTCGTGCTCGCGCTCTTCCACGGGATCCACCAGGCACTGCTGGCGCTCGCGATCTACGTCGGACTGGAGCTGCTGGAGGGTCACCTGCTGACGCCGAACATCATGCGGAGTCAGACGCAGGTGCCGCAGGTGCTGGTGCTCTTTGCGCTCTTCGCGGGGGCGTCGCTCGGGGGGATCGTGGGCGCGCTGGCCGCGATTCCGCTGGCGGCCGCGCTGCACGTGCTGGCGAACGAGGCCGCGGCGCCGGCGGTGCGGCGGAGGACGGGGGCGGCGGGGTGATCGAGCAGGCAGCCCGTCCGCGCCGGTGGCTTCCCACTCGCTCCGATCCTCAGCCGCAGCGCCGGCCCCGGCGCGACCCTCTACCGCTTTGGCCGGCTCCGCGACCCGCCGCTCGACTTGCGCCGCGACGACGACCCGGACCGCGATTTCGATCCGCTCTTCCTCCCGCCGGACCGCGACCCGCCGGACCGCGACCGGCTCGACGAGCCACCCGACTTGGACCGGCTGGCCGCGCGCCGCGTGGGTGAGCTCTTCCGCGAGGTGTGTCCGGAGGACTGGCTGGACGAGCGCCGCGACGCGTGCCGCGACGCGTGCGACTTGCCCGCCGCCCGTTTCTTTGCCGTCTCCCGCCCGATCAGCTTGTTGAAGTTGCTCTGCTCGCCCTCGGCCGTCGTGTCCTGATACACGAGCGCCAGGTTGTTGTCGTCGAACTGCTCGAACCACTCATCCCAGGAAATGTGGTCGAGCTCGTCGCGGCCGGTGTACCCCGGGAAATCGAGCCGGATCATACCGGGATCGCCGCCGCCCGTCCCCTTCACGCAGGCGGGCTGCGCATCGCGCTGCTCGGCCCAGCGCCTGATCTCCTGGTGGTCCGTGGTCGTCTTGCTGCTGTGCTTCGACATTGTTCCTCCATTCGGGTCGTCGGGTCGGTTCCGTCACATGCCAGTATGGGTCCGGTCCCGGTAACGGCTGTGAGCCACCGCACGAGCGCGGCTCCGGAC
The DNA here is from genome assembly GCA_036279355.1 of Gemmatimonadales bacterium. Lineage (NCBI taxonomy): Bacteria > Pseudomonadati > Gemmatimonadota > Gemmatimonadia > Gemmatimonadales > Gemmatimonadales bacterium. The sequence goes on along the minus strand of DASUJH010000049.1, from coordinate 92,686 downwards.
GAGCCTCGTTCCCGCTCCCGCGTGAGGCGCGCCGGCTGTGACAACTGTCACTGGGAGACCACGGCCCGGCGGATACACTCGGCGGAAGTAGCCATCCGGCATTCGCCCGTACCGACCGATCCGACGGGGCGAAGCAGGAGGGTCAATGTGTCAGCAGCAGGAGCGGCGGTATGCGAACGAGAATCGAGTCGCCCTCGATTGGACCGACGTCATCCCGATCGAATCTGATCGCGGGGGCCGCCCTGGGCGCGGCGGCGATGTACATGCTGGACCCCGAGCGCGGGAGGAGGCGGCGCTCGCTCTTCCGCGACAAGGCCGTGCGCTCCTTCAACAAGGCCGGCGATGCCGCCGGCGCGACCGGACGCGACCTGCGCAACCGGACGCGCGGGCTCGTGGCCGAAGCACGGTCGAAATTACGGAGCGACGAGCCGACCGATGCGCAACTGGCCGAGCGCGTGAGAGCCGAGCTCGGGCGCGCGGCCTCCCATCCCGGCGCAATCGCCGTATCCGCTGTCGACGGCCGCGTGACGCTGAGCGGCGAGGTGCTGGCGAGCGAAGCGGAGCGGGTGGAGACCGCCGTGCGGAAGGTGCGGGGCGTCACCGAGGTGAATGACGAGCTGCAGGTCTACGACCGCGCCGGCGACGTCCCGAGCCTGCAAGGCAGCGTCCCGACGCGAGGCGACCGCCCGGACTTTCTCCGGACCAACTGGTCCCCGACGACGCGCCTCGTCGCCGGCCTCGCCGGGGCCGCAATGGCAATCTCGGGCCTCCGCCGGCGCGGCGTGCTGGCGCCAGTGTTCGAAGCGGGCGGCCTGGCGCTACTGGCGCGCGCATTCTCGAACACCGGATTGAAGCGCCTCGTGGGCGCGGGCGGCAACGGCGACCGCACGGCGCGCCCCGAATGACGATCTGGCGCGGGTGAAGGCCGCGGGGGCTACTTCTCCAGGTCCGACGCCCGCTCGATGATCCGCCCCACCAGGCCGTACTTGATCGCCGCCTCGGCGCCGAGCCAGAAGTTGCGGTGGGTGTCCTCCTCGATCCGCTCGAGCGGCTGGCCCGTCTCCCGCGCAAAGATGCGGTTGAGCCGGTCGCGCATGCGGATGATCTCGCGCGCCTCGATGTCGATATCGCTGGCACTGCCGCCGGCCCCGCCCGCGGGCTGGTGCAGGAGGAAGCGGGTGTTGGGCAGACAGTAGCGCTGCTCCCGCGGCACGGAGACGTAGATGAGCGCGCCCGCGCTCGCCACCCAGCCGGTGCCGATAATGCGGATGTGCGGACGCACGAACCTGATCAGGTCGTGGATGGTGTCGCCCGCCTCGACATGGCCGCCCTGCGAGTTGAGGAACACGGTGATGTCGGCATCCGACTCGGCCGAGAGCGCCAGCAGGTGGCTCGAAACGGTCGCCGCCACCTTCTGATTGATCTCACCGCTGATGATGATCGTCCGCGCGCGCAGCAGGCGCTCGCCCACCAGATCGTACGCGACGACGGGAGGACTCTCGGCGGGCTCGGAGTCGTACAGCATGAAAGCTCCAGGTTGAATTCGCTAGGTGAAGAGTAACGGGAGCTAGCTCTCGTCGCGTAGTGCCGCGAGCGGCGTCTGCCGGAGCGCGCTCCGGCTGCTCCAGAGTCCCATCGCGACGGTGAGCGCCACGATGGCCGCGACCAGCCCGGCGAGCGCCGGCAGCGGCAACCGGAACCCGCCGTCGAAGAACCAGCGGGCGAGCCCCCACGCCGCGCCTGCCGAAAGCGCGACCGCGGTGACTGAGGCGAGCAGCCCGAGCGCCAGGTACTCGGCGAGCGCGATGCGCAGCACCTGCCGGCGGGTGGCGCCCAGGGTGCGGAGGAGCACCGCCTCGCGCACGCGGTGCAGGCGCCCGGTCGCGATGGCACCTGCGAGCACCAGGGCGCCGGTCGCGAGGCTGAAAAGCGCCATAAAGCGGATGGCGAGGGTCACGCGGTTCACCAGCCGCTCGATCGTCTGCTGCACGAGCGAAAGGTCGATGACCGTGACGTTGGCGAACCGCTCCGCCACGGCGCGCTGCACCCGGCCGCGCGCAACGGCGTCGGCGGCGCGGGTGAGCAGGACGAAGCTCTGCGGGGCCGCCTCCAGCGCGCCCGGCGCGAACACGACGAAGAAGTTGGGCTCGAAGCGCGCCCAGTTCACCTCGCGCAGGCTCGCCACGCGGGAGCGGATCGGCACGCCCTGGACGTCCCACACGATCTCGTCCCCCACGCCGACACCGAGCTCGCCGGCAAGCTCGCGCTCGACGGAAATGGCGACGGCGGTGTCGGGGAGTGCAGCGGATACCGGGGCCGCCGCCGGAAGGGCCGCGGTGCTCCCGGCATTCGACCACCAATGGCCCGCCACGATCCGCTCGGAAGCGACCAGCGTGTCGCGGTAGGTCGAGCGGTACTCGCGGCGGCGCGCCCAGCCGTCGTCACGCGGCGCCTCGCCCCGGGCATCGCGCGTGTCGCCTCGCGGACGCCGGGTCCGGGCGGCGTCACCCGTTTCGCTGCCCCTCACCGAAAGGATGCGCATCGGCACGATCGGCACCGGCGGCGCCGCGTCGAGCCCCCGCGCGCGGAGCTCCTGCTTGACGGCGGGGAGTTGGTCGCGCTGGATATCGATGAGGACGAGGTTGGGGCGCGCCGGACCGCCGGTGAGCGCGAGCCCCCGCAGCAGGTTGTGCTGCACCAGGAAAAGCGTGCTCAGGAGAAACGCGCCGAAGCCGAGTGCCAGCACCACCGCCACCGTCTGATTGGCGGGGCGGTGGAGGTTGGCGAGCCCCTGGCGCCAGACATACGGCCAGCTCGCCGGAAACCAGCGGCGGACGGCGCGGGTCAAGAGCCACGCCGCAAGCCAGAGCACGCCGAGCGCCACGCCCACCGCCGCGGCAAAGATGGCTCCCGTGCGCCAGCTCCCGACCTCGAGTGCTGCGAGGGCCACGACACTGGCGGCGAGCGCCAGCGCTGCGGGCCAGCGCCAGAGGTCGGGCGGCACCGGCGCGCCGTCGTATGGACGGCGGAGTGCTGCGAGCGGCGAAACGAGCCGCACCGGAAGCAGCGGAAGCAGCGCGAACACCACCGCGGTCCACACCCCCGCACCCACGCCGAGCAGCATCGCGCCGGGCACCGGTTCGGCGCGCACGTCGACCGGGAGGAGCCCGCGGAGCACGCCGGGGAGGGCCTGCTGCGCGGCGACACCGAGCAGTGCGCCCACAAGGCTTCCCACGAGGCCGAGCACGACGGCCTGCGTGAGATAGGCGGCAAACACCTGACGCGAGGTGGCGCCGAGGCAGCGGAGCACCGCGATGGCTTCGAGCTTTCGCCGCACGAATGCGACTACCGCGCTCGCGACACCCACGCCGCCCAGCAGGAGCGCGATCACGGCGACGAGACCCAGGTATCGCGCGAGGCGCGTGAGCGTGTCGTTGAGGTCGGCGCGGTCGTCGGCCACGGTGCGGACGCGCGCGCGGTCGGGCCGGAGCACGGGACGCCAGCGGGCCGCCACCGCCTGCGCCGGAAGCCCCGGTGACAGCTTCACGAAAATCGAGTGCTCGGCACGCGAGCCGGTGCCGAGCACGCGCATCCGGTCCAGGTAGCGAGCGGGAATGAACACGCGGGGCCCGAACGCCGCGCTCACGCCGACGTCGCCCGCGAGATTCACGACCGTGCCGGTCACGATGAAGCGCCCGTCGCCCAGGGCGAGGGTATCGCCCACGCGCGCGCCGAGCGAGGTGAGCAGCGCCGGGTCCACCACCGCGTGCTGGCCATCTTGCAGCGTGCGCCATGCCGACGCAGGTTCGGTCTTGATCTCGCCGTAGAATGGATATGCGCCCTCGATCGCCGAGACCTGCACCAGGCGGCTGCCGGTGGTGCGCGGCACGTATCCCATGGCGGGGAAGTCGGTGACGCGCGCGGTGGCGCCACAGGGCGAAGCGATCGAGCAGCCGGTGCGTCGCGCGGCGACGGAATCGATCAGCGCCTCGACCCTGGGCGAGAAGGGCGTGCGGCTCGTCACGACGAGATCGGCGCCGAGCAGCGCCCGCGCCTGGCGGGCGACCGAGTCCTGCAGGTTCACGGTGAACGAGTTGATGGCGACGAGCGCCGCGACGCCGGCCGTGACCGACGCCGTGAGCAGCGCGAGCTTGCGCGGCTCGGCCCGGAGCTCGCGGCCCACGAGCCGGGCGACAAATGCGAGGGCACTCACGCGACCGTGCTCACGCGATTGGGTAATGCGGCGACCTTCACGCAACTGCATCCACGCGGTCCTCTGCCACCAGCCGTCCATCGGCCAGGCGCAGCACATGCCCCGCGCGCGCCGCCAGCTCCTGGTCGTGGGTCACGAGGACGAGCGTGGTGCCGAGGTCGCGATTCAACTCCACCATGAGCTCGATGATCGCGGCCCCGGTGCCGGCGTCGAGATTGCCCGTGGGCTCGTCGGCAAAGAGGATGCGCGGCCGGTTGGCGAAGGCGCGCGCGAGCGCCACGCGCTGCTGCTCGCCGCCGGAGAGCTGCGCCGGATAGTGGTGCCCCCGGTCGGCAAGGCCCACGCGGCCGAGCAGCTCGTCCGCGCGGGCCCGCGCGCCGGCGCCGCCATCGCCTCGGAGCTCGAGCGGCACCTGCACGTTCTCGCGCGCGGTAAGCGTGGGGATGAGCTGGAAGGACTGGAACACGAACCCGACCCGCTCGCCGCGGAGCCGGGCCCGCGCGTCCTCGTCGAGCGCGCCGAGCTCGATGCCGTCGAGCCAGGCGGCACCGGCCGCCGGGCGGTCGAGCCCGGCGAGGAGGCCGAGTAGCGTCGTCTTGCCGCTACCCGAGGGTCCCACGATGGCGACGAACGCGCCCGGCTCGACCGTGAAGCTGATATCCTTCAGGACCGTGAGCTCCCGGCCCCCGGACCGATACGTCTGGGTCAGCGATTCGCATTTGAGCATGCCGAATGATAGCCAGGTACTTCCTTCCGATTTCCGCGCTGCTCCTCGCGGCCTGCGGCTCGGGCGCGGCCGGCGCCGCCGCTGATCGCGCTGCGGACGAGCGGGTGACCGAGCACGATACGTCGCCGCCGCCCGACACCAGCGCCTCGCGACCCACGGTGCTCTTCGTGGGCACGAGCCTCACGGCGGGGCTCGGGCTCGATCCGTCACAGGCATACCCCGCGATCATCCAGGAGAAGATCGACTCCGCCGGCCTCGACTACCGTGTGGTCAACGCCGGCGTGAGCGGCGAGACGTCGGCCGGCGCGCGGCGGCGTGTGGAGTGGCTCTTCCGAAATCCGCCCGCCGTGCTGGTGATCGAGACCGGCGCCAACGACGGGCTCCGCGGGCTCACCCCCGATTCGCTCGCCGCCAACATCCAGGCGATCATCGATCGGGCGCGCGCGCTCGACCCCGCGCCCCGCATGGTGCTGATCGGCATGGAGGCGCTCCCCAACATGGGGGCGGCGTACGTGCGCCGCTTCCGGGCCGTGTACCCCGCACTCGCGCGGAAGAACGGGATTCCGCTCGTGCCGTTCCTGCTCGCGGGTGTGGCCGGCGTGGACTCGCTCAACCAAGCCGACGGCCTGCATCCTACGGCGGCCGGCCAGCGGCGCGTGGCCGCGACGGTATGGAAGGTGCTGGAACCCGTGCTGCGCGAGCGCCAACGGGCCGCCGCGTAGCCGCTGGAAGTCACTGCCGTCCGACTTCGTCCCGGAGAAGAGATGCCGCTCACGACTTCCGCGCCTCGCGCGGGCGCCCTCACCGTCGCGATCGTGGCCCTCCTGTTCGCTCCATCGCCGCTCGCGCCGCGCCTCGCCGCGCAGAATGAGGCCGCGCTCCGCTCCTACTTCGAGGGGCACGCCGTGGCGCTCCGGATCGACCTCCCGGCCACCGACGACGGCGTCGACGTCTATCCCGGCACTGCCCAGCCGCTCGATTACCCCGAGTACGCCAAGCGCATCAAGAAACATGGCACCGCGATCCGCGCGGGCGAGCTGGCCACGGTCACCAAGCTCAAGGTGAAGGGAAAGCTGATCGAGTTTCAGCTTGGCGGCGGCGGGTACGGCACCTTCGGCGACCCGACCGACCCGAGCGTCTCGGTGTCGGCCATGCCCAAGAGCCAGCGCGAGAAGGACCTCGAGCGCGACATCCCGAAGCAGACCGATCCGGTGCTCCGCCGCCGAGCGCAGGAAGAGCTGGACGCACTTCGCGCCGAACGGGAGCGGCAGGATCGGCGGAACCAGGCGCTCACCGCGGGCGCAACCGAACGAAAACGCGAGTTCCTGGAGCAGAAGCGGCTCGCCGCGGGCTCGCGCTTCAACCTGCGCTATCGCGACGGCGTGCCGGCGGAGGCGCTGACGTCGGAGGCAGTGATGGCGGCGCTCGCCGCGTACGTGGACTTCGATCCTTCGATGGCGTCCGCGCCGCCGCCCCCGGACCCGGCCGCAGGATTGGCCGCCATCTGGAAAGGCATGAGCGTCGAGCAGGCGGACTCGCTGCTCGGCGCCCCGACCGGCCGCGCCGAGCGGATGGAAGGCACGCTCCGGGTGAACACGCGGACTTACGAACGAAGCGACGGCCGGGTCGTCGCCGATTTCGTGGAGGGCGTGCTGGTCCGCTACGCGATCAGCTCGCCTTGAGCTTCGGCGCGTCGTCGGCGGCGCGGCGGATGAGTGCCACGACCGCGGTCTCGGTGACCGAGAGCCGGCCGGTGCCCGTCGCTGCCTTGAGCTCCTCAGGCAGCCGCCCGGCGAGGAACAGCTCCATCACCGCGGGGTGGATGTAGTACTTCCGGCAGACCGCACGGGTGTTGTTGAGCCGCTCGGCTACGTGGTCGACGGTCTCGAGCAGCCTGGTCTTCGCGTCTTTCTCCGACTCGAATGCTCCGGCCGCGCTCAGCTCCTCCGCCGCGAGCATCGTCCCCGTCCAGGTGCGAAAGTCCTTCGCGGTGAAATCCTGCCCGGAGATCTGCCGGATGTAGTCGTTCACGTCGCCCGAGTCCACCGTCTGGCGCTTGCCGTCTTCATCGAGGTACTGGAACAACTCGGCGCCGGGGATCGCCTGACAGCGCGCCACGATGCGGGCGAGCCGGCGGTCGGTGAGGTCCACCGTCTGCGTCTTGCCGCTCTTGCCGCGGAACTCGAACCGGAGCCGAGAGCCCGAGATCTCGACGTGGCGGTCGCGCAGGGTGGTGAGGCCGAAGGAGCGGTTGGCGCGGGCGTACTCGTCGTTGCCGACCCGGATGGCGGTGCATTCGAGCAGCTGCACGATCGCGGCGAGCACCTTCTCGCGGGGGAGGTCGGGCAGCGCCAGATCCTCCTTCACCCGTTCACGGATGCCTGGCAGCGCTTCGCTGAACGCGACCATCCGCTCGAACTTGGTTTCGTCCCGCACCTCGCGCCATTTCGGGTGATAGCGGTACTGCTTGCGGCCGCGGGCATCGCGGCCCGTGGCCTGGAGGTGGCCCCGCGGCGTGGGGCAGATCCAGACGTCGGTGTAGGCCGGGGGAATGGCGAGATGCCTGATGCGCTCGAGCGTGGCGCGGTCGCGCACCCGGTGGCCGGCGGCGTCGACGTAGGCGAAGCCCTTGCCGTTCCGCTCGCGACGGATGCCCGGCATCGTATCGCTCACGTACCGGAGTCCCGCCGCTTCGGCCGATTCCGCCGGGTCCGCGACGGGTTCGGGCTCGGTGTGCCGCTCAGACGATCGCTTTGCCACGCCGGCAGAATATCCGACGCTGAAACGCGGTGAGGTGAGGCGGGTCACGCGCGTTCGGGGCGTGTTATGCTTGGGCATGAAACTCCTCGCCTTTGCCGCCTCGCTTCGGCGCGATTCGCTCAACAAGCGGCTGATCGCGTGCGCCGTGCAGCTCGCGTGCGCCGGCGGGGTCCAGGTGGACCTCGCCGACTTCGCCGACTTCGACATGCCGCTCTACAATGGAGATGTGCAGAAGGAATCGGGATTTCCACCGGGAGCGCAGGCGATGGCGCAGCGGGTGGCGGCGGCGGACGGCATGATGATCTCGTCGCCGGAATACAACTTCTCGCTGCCGGGGACGCTCAAGAACGCGATCGACTGGGTGTCGCGCATGCAGCCGATGCCGTTCCGTGGGAAGCACGGATTTCTGCTTTCCGCCTCGACCAGCCTCGTGGGCGGGATACGCGGGCTCTGGCAGCTGCGGATCCCGCTCGAGGGTCTCGGTGTCACGCTCCTGCCCGACATGTTCGCGCTGGCCCAGGCGCAGAACGCATTTGACGACTCGGGCGCGCTCAAGGATCCGGCCGCGCAGCAGCGGCTCGAAAAGAACGTGTCGGCCTATCTCACGATGGGGCGCAAGCTCTCGGGCTGAGCCGCGCCACACGGGCCGCGCCAAGCGAGCCGCGCTACTCCAGCCGGGCGTCGAGCTGGAACTCGACGTTCCCTTTGAGCGCTTGCGACACCGGACAGCCGTCCTTGGCCGCCTCGGCCGCCTTCTGGAACGCCTTCTGATCGATGCCGGGCACCTGCCCGCGCACCTCGAGCTGCATGCTTTTGATCCGGAAGCCGCCCGGCACCGAATCGATGGTGCATGCCGCCGTCGTCGCGATCCGGGTGGCGGGCGTGCCCGCCTGCTCCAGCACCAACGAAAGCGCCATGCTGAGACATGCGGCGTGCGCCGCCGCGATCAACTCTTCGGGGTTGGTGCCCTTGGCGCCCTCGAACCGCGTCGGAAACGAGTAGTCGCCCTGGAAGGCACCGGACTTCGCCTCGAAGTGACCCTTGCCCCCCTTCAACGTGCCCATCCAGACCGCGCTTGCCCTGCTCGTCGTTGCCATCGTCGGTGTCTCCCGTTGAGGTGTTCGTCCCGAATCTAAACCGCCCTCGCGGCGAATCCGGGCGGCAGTTAGGTTCTACCGCCATGCGCACACCTCCCCTTCGCGGCGCACTCGCCGCCCTGCTGCTCGCCGTTCGGTTCGCGCCGTCGCCGGCGATTGCTCAAGTCACCGCACCCGCACCCGCGCCGCCCAAGGTTGAGGCGCCGCCCCCGGTTCCCGCCGGCTACGTGAAAGAGTTCGGCACCATGTGGACCTTCGACGCGCCGCCGCTCGAGTACTGGAAGGCGCGCTACGGGTTCACGCCCGACCAGGCGTGGCTCGATCACGTCAGGCTCGCATCGGTGCGGCTGCCCAACTGCTCGGCGTCGTTCATCTCGTCGGACGGCCTCGTGATGACGAACCACCACTGCGGCCGGAGCTGCATCACCGCCGTCTCGCCGCCGGACACCGACTACCAGAGCACAGGCTACGTGGCGCGCACGGCGTCCGAAGAGAAGAAGTGCCCGGGGCTCTACGTGGATCAGCTGCAATCGATCGAGGACGTGACCTCACAGGTGCGCGGCGCGGCAACGGCCTCGACGCCGGGCAAGCAGGTGGCCCAGCGTGACGCGGCCATCGCCCGCATCGAAAAGGAGTGCCAGGCCGCGGGCACCGATAACTGCCAGGTGGTGACTTTCTACCAGGGCGGCAAGTATTCGCTCTACCGCTACAAGCGCTTCTCCGACCTCCGGCTCGTCATGGCGCCCGAGGCGGAGATCAGCTTCTTCGGCGGCGACCCGGACAACTTCACCTACCCGCGCTTCGATCTCGACCTCTGCCTGCTCCGGGTGTACGACGGCGATCAGCCGTACCACCCGAAGGATTTCCTCAAGTGGAGCGCGGGCGGTGCGAAGGAGGGCGAGCTGGTGCTCGTGACCGGCAACCCCGGTTCGACCGGCCGGCTGCTCACGGTGGCGCAGCTCGACTGGCTGCGCGACGTGCAGTACCCGGCGCAGCTCGCGGCCTATCGCCGGAACATCGAGATCCTGAAGGGACTCTCGGGCGAGAGCGAAGAAGCGCGCCGGGCGCACGAGAACCAGATTTTCGGGCTGGAGAACTCGTTCAAGGCGGTGACCGGTTACCGCGCCGGCCTGCTCGACTCGACGATCATGGCCAGGAAGCGGGCGTTCGAGCGCGACTTCCGCGCCCGGGTCAACGCAAACCCCAAGCTCAGGGCGCGCTACGGCGGCGCATGGGACGCCATTGCGGCGGCGCTCAAGCAGGAGCGGACGTTCGCGCCGCAGCTTCACTGGTACGGTTTTGCCGGCTCGCAGCTCCTCGGGCTCGCCGGTGCGATCGTGCGGTTGCCGGAGCAGGCGGCGCTCCCCGACTCGCTTCGCCTCCCGCAATACCAGGGCGACGGGCTCGAGCAGATCAGGAGCATCGTGCTGAGCGATCTGCCGATCGACAAAGAGACCGAGAAGCTCACCCTCGCGGCCCAGCTCGACGCAGCGCGGAGGGAGCTGCCCGCGAACGATCCGTTCCTCTCGGCCGTCCTGCAGGGCCGGAGCCCCGAGGTGGCGGCCGAGGCGCTGGTGGAAGGGACGAAGCTGGGCGACTTGAGCGTTCGGCACTCGCTGCTCGAGGGCGGCAACGCCACGGTGCGCGCGTCGGACGATCCGATGATCGCGCTGGCGCGGCGAGTGGCACCGCTCTCGCGCGCGGTGGCCACGCGCGCCGCCAAGCTCGAGGCGGTGATCTCGGCCAACGCCGAGCGGATCGGGCAGGCGATCTTCGCGGCGTACGGCACCACGCTGCCGCCGGATGCGACTTTCACGCTCCGGATCACCGACGGCGTGGCGCTGGGATTTCCGTACAACGGCACCAAGGCGCCGTACAAGACGAGCTTCTACGGGCTCTATGGACGGAGCGCCGCGTTCGACGACTCGGTGCCGTACCACATCCCCGACCGGTGGGTGCGGATGCGGGACAGCCTCGATCTCACCACCGCGCTCGATCTCGTCACGACGAACGACATCATCGGCGGCAACTCCGGCAGTCCGATGATCAACCGCAACGCCGAGGTCATCGGGCTCATTTTCGACGGCAACATCGAGTCGCTGCCGAACCGCTTCATCTTTACCGACGATGTGGCGCGCGCGGTGGGGGTGGACAGCCGGGCGCTCACCGAGGCGCTCAGGAAGGTGTACGGGGCGGGGCGGATTGCGGATGAGATGGAGGGGAAGGCGGGCCCGAGCTAGCGCGCGGCAGCGCAGTTGGCGTCGTGCGGCGGGTCGGGCGCACCATAATGTGCGTACACCAGGTGCGCCGGCCCGCCGTCCTGGCGCTCCAGCAGGTACAGGTTCGAAAACTCCATGTCACATATTGCCGGCACGGCGGGGCCGCCCAGCGCCCGCATGATGAGCGGCAGGGTGTTCGAGTGATCGACGACGAGCACTACGCCGCCGGCCCCGAGCACGGCCGCCGCGACCGAGGCGGCATGCTGCTCGGCACCCGCGCCGCCGCGCACAACGATGGGCGTGAGATGGCGCCGCTCGGCGAGTGGCGCGGCTGTCTCTTGCGTTCGCGGGCGGTCCGACGTGACGATCGCGGTGATGCCCGCGTCGCGGACCGCATCGGCGAGCGCTGCGGCGCGGGCGCGTCCAGCGGAGGAGAGTGGGGGATCGTCCGGGGGCGTCGTGGCCTTTTCGGCGTGGCGGACCAGGATGACCAGCGCGGGGCCGGGCGCGGGCGCTCGCGGCGCGGGCGTCGGGCCCGCGCTTGCGGTGAGCGTGGCGGCAAGCGCCACTGACAAGGTCCGCGCGGTTCGCCTCGAGTGCATGCGCCGGTTAGGCGTCAGCTTGCTCGGAATCCGACCGGTCTTGCCAATGCTTCGGGGACTGCCGGGCGTGAACGCACGCGATCACCCGCGTTGTCGTTGGTGTGGTCACGTAGAACCGGGGGTACGGGAACTTCCGCAAGAGCGCGCGTCGCGTCTCGCGATATACTACCGGAAACATCAGAGGTGAGCGGCGGATCAGGGCCAGACCGGCCTCGACGGCGTTCAAGAACTCCGAGCCGAGTCCCTCGCGCTGGAGCTCGTACCACTCGAAGGCCGTCGCGATCTCCAGCTCCGCAGCCGACCGCACGATGAAGCGCGGCACGGCAATTAGGAGTCGCGCCTTACGATGCGCGCTTTAACCTCTTCCCAGCTTGAGCCCGCGTCTGGATTCCGCTCGAGGTCGGCCAGCCGCTCATCTAAGAGCGCGTTCTCCTCGTCGGTAAGCGGCTAGGGTCTCGGCGTTCGCGTCTTGAGCGATGCTATCCCAGAGATCCTCTACGAGCTGGTGGCGCTCGGCGATGCTCAAGTGCTTAAACTCGAAGTAAGGGGTGCTTGCCATATCCCGAAAAGTCCGCCCCGCTACACGCGCCCGCAAGGGGTAGTCGGGCTGGGGCCTGACCATCGTTCCGGAGCTGACACATCGTTCGCCTCGACCGCCGTGCTCGCCAACGCGCCCGCCGACCTCTTGCGGATGTTAGGCCGCAGTCCGTTCCAGCTCGATGACCAAGCGCTCCAATTCGGCCAGCAAGGGTCCCTTGAACCCGGCGCTCTTGTACGCGTCCAATGCACCGCGGTAATACCACAGCTGCTCCGGCTTAGGAGCATTGAATCGGGTCCAGAGTGCGTCCCCAAGGCGCGTCAGGTCGGCGAGCAGAGCGCGGACGTTGTCTACCTTATCGGCAACTGTGACGCGGAGGAGGTCCGGGGAGGAGTGCCGAACGTGCTCCAGGTACTTCGCCTTGCGTTCCTTCCAGGGCGCCTTGCGGCCACCGCGGTACTCTTCCGGGGTATCCGACGAGATCTGAACGATCTGGCGTACGCGCGAACCGAACCGGCGCTCGATCTCCTCGGCCGTCGCGATCTCGGGCTCATCCTCGAGCGCGTCGTGCAACAGGCCCGCGATGGCCTCCTCCTCGGCACCGCCATCGAGTTGCACCAGGGCGCAGACCGCGAGAAGATGCGCCAGCACGGGCACAGGGCTTTGTTTACGAGCGTCCCTTCCGTGCAGTTCGATGGCCCAATCAAGGGCCTCTTGGAGGCGAGGAGAGATCGTATCAGGCATGGTCTCCGTCTTCGGTCAGGCGGCGGTCTTAGCGATCGGTTGTCGAGCCGGCGACACAGATTCAGGAACGCCGACGGATGCCGCGGCGGTGGTGCTCGATCGTTACTTCTTGGCACCGAGGCGCCCCGTGCCGGTGTGCGCGGGACACAGCGTTCCACACGCGAGTGCCTCGAGGAGAGCACGTGTGCGGTCATTCTTAACCACGATATACTGATAAGTGGCCGGACGGAGGGCGGCCGGGTTACCACCGTAATACGCCTGGGCGAAACTCAACTTCCCGCGAAGATGGGCGGTCAGACGCCCCGCAAGACCGTGTGCGTTGCGCGTGGTGCGACCGACATGGAGCACGCGGCCGTGCGCGCTGCGAATGATATAGACGCCTTGCTCCGTCGGGGTTTTCACAGGCCCTTCCGGCCTGATAGGTCGGCCCATCGGCCGCGCAGCTGGGCAGCTCCGGCGCCTCGGCGATGACCGCCTGATCCTCGGCACTCCAGTAAAGGGCAATCTCGTAACGGTGCTTACTCGACTGCGTCGCCATTACCGCTGCCCCCGAGTTTGTACTTGAGGACGGCCGGAATCTAGCTCCCACACGGCAGCCCGCACGCCCCTGGATCGCCGGCCCGCGGTCGCGTTAATTGACGGATGCGCAGGTTGCGGCAACGATGGGCGGTGCGGATCCGGGCAGTCGGGCCGGGCGCGCTTGCCGCGCTGGCGCTCGCCGGCTCCGCCGCCGCGCAGTTCCCGAACCAGCAGATCCCGAACCAGCCGCTCCCCAACCAGTCGTTCGAAATCGTCCCCGCCGTCACCCACGCCACCGTCGGCGACCTGGTCACGCTCCGCTTTCGCGTGCGACTCTCCCCGGGCGATCTCCTCTACGACACCATCCCCCAACCGGTCGGCGATCTGCCGAACGGGGTGCGCATCCTCTCGATCCAGAAGCTGCACCGCGATCCCGACCGGATCTATCGCGGCGAGGGCCGGGTGACGTTCTACCGCACCGGGCGCCAGGCGGTGCCGGTGTTCGGGCTTCCGTTCATGCGAAGCGTGAAGGGCCTCACGCGCGGGATGCTGCTCAGCGACTCGGCGTTCGTGCAGATCGACCCCGTCGCACCGGCCGGCAACCCGCCACTCAAGGACGTGAAGGACATCGCGCGCGTGTCGGGGCGCAACTGGAGGTTGATCGGAGCGGGTGTCGCCGCGCTGCTGGCGGCGTTGGTGGTGCTCATCATCCGGTGGCGCGGTCGGCGAAGGCATCGCGCCGAGCCGCACGCGCCGGGAGAGATACCGGTGCCGCAAACGCCGGCTCTGGCCCCCTACGACGCCGCGCTCGCCCGCCTCGAAGAGATCGACCGCGACGGCTGGGCCGCCCGCGGCGACGCCGCCCGCCACTACGCCATGGTCACCGACGCGCTCCGGCAATACCTCGCGGACGCGCATGGCGTGCCCGCGCTCGAGCGCACCACGCGCGAGTTGCTCGCGACCCTGCCGCACGAGGTCGCTCGGCCGCTGCTCGCGGAGCGCTGCGCTGCGCTACTCACCGAAGCCGATCTGGTGAAGTTCGGACGCGCGGGCCGCAGGCTCGAGAACGCGGAGGAGTTCTCCCGCGACGCCCGCGTCCTGCTCGACGCGTGGCACCACGCCGCCCGCAGCGATAACGGCCGGCCCGCTACAACTTCCCCACCACCGTGCTGATCCCCGCCACCAGCCGGAACGGGCTGGTCCCGTTCACGAAGGTCCAGCGGAACTCGGCGAACGGCTTGCTGCGCGCCGTGGGCCGCGCGAACTCGAGCCCGAAGAAGAGATTGTATCCCGTCTTCACCTTGTCGATCGGCCGCACCCGGGTGAACGCCGCGCCGCCGCCGCCATACACGGTGCCGCCCGGCCCGAACCGGAAAATGCCGTCCGCGTTGAGCTGCCAGCGGAACGGCGTCGCGTCGCCGAAGTAGTAGTCGCCGCTCGGGCGGAGCTCGATCCGGTTGACGAGTGGCAGCGAGAGCTGGCCGCCCGCGCTCCATGCGTGGTTCTCGAAATCGCGGCCGCCGCGCACGCCAACCGTGATGTTGCCCGGCGCGCGCCGCCCGCGGAACTTCCCGAACTGCGCCAGCGCGGACGCGGGCCGCGCAACCGACGCGGCGACGAGGCAGACGAGGAGAACGAGCGTCGGGCGGGGGCGCATGAGCGGCCTTTCGGGCGGTGCGGGTGTGATGGGGGCAGGCGCCCGGATGTTATCGTGGGAGCCCGGACGCGACAAGTTGTCCCGCAGCGCGCGCTGATTCGGGCACTCGCGGGCCATATTTGCGCATCCCAACACCAGTCAGCACGGCTACGGAACCGTTCAGGCACATGGCGCGACTTGTGCCAATGCCGCGGGCCATCGTCCAAACCCTTCTCGGAGGTCCGCATGTCCCGCAAGTTCTCGCTCGCAATGGTTGCCCTCTGCACGATGCTCGTCGCCGCGCCGGTCATGGCGCAGCAGCCGGAGCAGGGCACCGCCGACTCGGCCAAGTCCACGATGACGACGAAGAAGCATCACGGCCGCCATCACATGGCGCACAAGTCCAGCAAGAAAGCGCACAAGGGCACGACCAAGGGCGCCACGTCGCAGGATACGACGAGCTCGCACTAGGACTCGGCGCGACTAGACGTTTCGTTCCAGCCAGTACGCCGCCACCTGGCGCAGCGCCGCGCGCAGGTCCTCGAACGCGATGGGCTTGCGCACGACGCTGTTGACCCCGAGTCGGTAGGCTTCCGCCACCAGCTCGGGGTCGGGCGACGGTGTGAGGAGTACCACGGGGACCGCGCGGAGCGCCGCGCTCGCACGGATTCGCCCCAGCAGATCCAGTCCGCCGGGGCCGGGCAACCGGTCCGCGGTGACCACGAGCCGCGGTGGATCGGCGCCGAGTGCGGCGAGCGCCTCCGGCCCATCGCGCGCGATTCGCACGCCCGGCCCCAATACCCGCGACAAGAGCTCCGCTTCGGCGGGATCGCCTTCGACCAGGAGGATGGCGCCGCCGGAGCGGCCGTCACCCATCGCGCCAGCCGGTGCCGAGGGTGACGTAAAAGCTTGACCCGCGCCCGGGCTCGCTCTCGGCCCAGGCGCGGCCGCCGTGCTTCTCCGCTATGCGCCGCACCAACGCGAGCCCCAAGCCCGATCCCTCGAATTCGTCCGGCCGATGCAGCCGGGCGAACATGTCGAACAGCCGCTCGGCGCCGCCCGGCTCGAAGCCGACGCCGTTGTCGCGCACCACGATGCCGGCCTCGCCGCCGTTGTTTTCGAGCGCGACCCGCTCGATCCGGATGCGCGGCTCGGATCGCGTGCGGGTGAACTTGACTGCGTTCGACGCCAGCTCGGCGAGCGCCGTCTTGACCAGCGCCGGGTCGCAGTCGGCGGCACCGAGGCGGCCGATCTCCCACGCGATCCGACGTCCCCCCTCATCGCCGCCCAATGAGGCGACGACCTCCTGCGCGATGGCACCGACGTCGGCGCGCTGGCGCAGCACCTCCTCGCGGCCGATCCGCGCGAGCGCGATCAGATCCTCCACCAGCGCGCCCAGTCTGAGCGATGCCTGCCGAATGCGCTCGGCCGTGTGGCGCCCGCCCTCGCTCAGACGATGGGCCGCCTCCTCCGCGAGGAGCGAGGTGAATCCGTGGATCTGGCGGATCGGCGCCTGCACCTCGTGCGCGAGGCCGCCGATCACGCGGTCCAGCTCGCCGCCCAGCTCGCGCGCGGCGGCGCTCCGCTCGGCCAGTTGGCGGTCGTGCTCGGCGGTGCGGCGGATCAGCTCGTCGCGAAGGTTGGCGTGCTGGATGGCCATCGCGAGCGGCGCCGCGACCTCGCGCACGATCTCGCGATGCTCCGCGTCGAATGCACCCGGCTCCGCGGCACCCACAGCGATCTCGCCGAGCACTTCGCCCTGGGCGAGGAGCGGTGCGGCGAGAAGGCTCCGGATGCCGCGTTCCAGGAGCTGCCGCTGGCGGGGCGGCGGATCCTCCACGGCGGCGAGCTCGGCCACGCACTGGACCACACCGCGCCGGCGCAGCTCCGCCGGGCCGAAGTCGGCGAGGGAAATGCGCGCGGCCGGCACCGAGCGGTCCTGCTCGTATCCGGCGAGAATCTGGGCCTGGTCGCGCGCGTGGTCGAACAGCACGACGGACGCCCAGTGCCCGGGCACGATGCGCCGGAGCCGGCCCAGTGCCGCGCGGGCAATCTCGACGGGCGACCGGGCCGCGAGCACCGCGTGGTCGATGTCGTGCAGCATGGCCAGCCGGTCGGCGGAGCGCCGGAGCCGCTCCTCGGCGAGGCGGCGCTCGGTCACATCGGTCACCAGCATCACGGTTCCGACCGCCGTCCCGTCCTTCCGCTCGATGGGGCTCGCCGCAACCATGGCCCAGATGTCGCCGCCGTCGGCGCGGCGGAAGCGCACGTCGAGCCGCGCCACCGAGCCCGGCGAGCGGCGGGCCAGCGCCGCGCGCGCGCCGGCCCGCGCGCCGGCATCCATGAACTCGTAGAGCGAGCGGCCGAGGACCTCGCCGATCGGGTGGTCGAGCAGCTCCGCCATCCGCTGGTTGAGGTAGGTCGTCACGTCGCGCTCGTCGAGCACGCAGATGCCTTCCTGCGCGGCGTCCACCAGGTGCTTGAAGCGCTGCTCGCTCTCCTGCAACGCGTTGGTGCGCTCCTCCAGCCGCGCCTGGCGCGATTCGAGAAACGCCGCATGCTCGAGCGCCGCGCCCATGAGCCCGGCCATCATGCGAAGCGCGCGTACGTCCCGCTCGCTGAATGCGTGCGGCTTACCCGAAATCACCTTCAGCACGCCGAGCACGCGCCCCTCGGCCGTGAGCGGCACCGCAAGCAGCGAGCGGATGCCGAGCCGGGCGGCGGCCTCCGGATCCACGCGGCGGTCGTCGCTGGTGTCGTCCGAGCGCTGGACTTCGCCGGTGCGGACGCAGACGCTCGAGAGGGTGGTGTCCGCGCGCGGCGCGCCGGCGGGGGCGCCGGTGTCGACCCTGGTGGCGAGCCCCTCGCCCTCGACCAGCTCGATGAGCGCCGCGTCGGCGTGGGTGAAGCGGTGCGCGCGGTCGGCGATGGCGCTCATGACGGCGCGCGAATCGAGCCCGACCGCCACCACCGACTGCTGCACCTCCATCACCGTCTGGAACAGCTCCAGGTCTCTTCGCAGCTCGTGCTCGGTCTGCTTCCGCTCGGTGATGTCGAGCTCGGTGCCGAAGTAGCCGACGATCTCCTCCCGGTCGTCGAGGAGCGGCCGCCACGAGCTGGAGGCCCACTTTACCTGGCCGGCCCTGGTGACGATCCGGTACTCCTGTGCGTCGATCGTTTCGCCGCGGTCGAGCCGGTCCCACTCGGCGGCGAGCAGCGGGCGGTCCTCGGGGTGGAGGTGCTCCAGGAACTGCCGGTCGCGCAGCTCTGCCATGGAGTAGCCGGTGAGCGCTTCGAACGCGCGATTGGCGAAGGTGATCTGGCGATCGCGAGCGTAGGCCACGACGGCTTCGTGGAGGAAACCGGAGAGGGCACGGATCCGGGCTTCCGCCTCGAGGCGCTGGTGCTCGGCGCGCCGAAGCCGGCGGGCGGCGCGGGCCGCCCAGAAGGCGGCGGCCGCGAACACCACGGCGGCGACACCGATGGCGAGATACGGCACGAGGCCGGGTTGGACCAGGACGGGCACGCGTGGCTCTATCGTAAGGCCGCCGCCCCGGAGGGCGCGGCGCGAACTTCGGGAACGGCTTACCCGGAGAAGCTAAGAGCGGGCGAGGGGGGCGTCCAGAACCTGCCGCACCTTGCGGACAAGCTGGTCGCGGGCGAACGGCTTCTGGAGGAACTCGATTCCGGGCGCCAGGACCCGGTCGCGGCCGATCGCGTCGTCGGCGGTGCCGGAGATGTAGAGCACCTTGACGGCGGGGCGGTGGATGGCGAGCTGGGCGGCAAGTTCCCGGCCGCTCAGGCCCGGCAGCATCATGTCCACTATGAGAAGGTGAATGGTGCCGGGGTGCCGGTTGGCGAGCGCCACGGCGGACTGGGCGTCGGCCGCGGCCGCCACCGTGTAGCCGGCGCGCTCGAGCACCCGCCGGGTGAGGCCGCGCACCTGCTCGTCATCCTCCACCAGCAGCACCGATTCGCCGCCCGGCGCCTCGGCGGAGGCGCCGTCCACCGCAAGCTCCTCGCGCGAGGGGCGCCGGCGCACGGCCGGCAGATAGATCGTGAAGGTGGCGCCCTGGCCCGGTTCGCTCTGCGCTTCGGCGTGGCCGCCGCTCTGCTTCACGATGCCGTAGAGCGAGGCGAGGCCCAGGCCTGTCTCGGCCCGGGCCGCCTCGCCGCGGGTGGCGCCGACCGCGAACGGCTCGAAAATGCGGTCGAGGGCCGCGCGGTCGATGGCCGCCCCCGAGTCGCGCACCGAGAGCACCACGTGGCGACCCGGCGAAAGCCCCGGCCGGCTCTCGGCGAACCCTGCGTCCACCGTCACGTTCTCCGTCGCGATCACGATCCGGCCGCCCTGCGGCATCGCGTCGCGCGCGCGGAGCACGAGGTCGGCCAGGACCTGCTCGAGCTGCGCGCGGTCGGCCAGCACCGGGTCGAGCGACGGCGCGAGGTCGGTGAGCAGCTCCACCGACTCGCCGATCAGCCGCCGGAGCAACCGGTGCACGTCGTCCACCAGCGCGTTGAGGTCGAGGACGACGGGCCGGAGCACCTGGCGGCGGCCGAAAGCCAGGAGCTGCTGGGTGAGCTGGGCCGCGCGGTTGGCGGCGAGTCGGATCTGGTCGGCGTCATCGCGCGCGTCGGCGTCGAGATCCGGGTGGTCGAGCAGCAGCTCGGCGGCGCCGATGATGGTGGTGAGCAGATTGTTGAAGTCGTGGGCGATGCCGCCGGCAAGTTGCACCACCGAGTCGATCCGCTGCGCCTGGCGGACCCGGCGCTCGAGCGCCTTGCGCCCGGTGAGATCGAGCACGAAGGCCACGGCGCGGAGCGGCTCTCCGCTCAAGGCGGAGGCGACGAGGAGCACCGGGACCCGCGTGCCGTCCTGCCGGAGGTACTCCTTTTCGTATGGGGTGCAGCCGCCCAGACGCGTGAGCTCCTCGAGTGCATGCTCGTCGGCGCCGAAGTGCTCGGGCGGCGTGATGTCGGGCCAGCGGAGGCGCCCGGCCTCGAGGTCGGCCCGGGCGTAGCCCACCATGGCGAGAAAGGTGTCGTTGGCCTCGACGATGCGGCCGTCCTGCGCCACCAGGATGCCGATGATCTCGAGTTGAAGCAGGCGCCGCACCCAGTCCTGCTCGACGCCGAGCGCCGCGATGAGCGGCAGGCGCGCAGCGTCGGGCGCCGCAGGGGCTTCGCGGGCGGGCGCGCGCTCGGGTGGGCGCGGGGCCGAACGATCGTGAGGAGGCGGGGCCATGAGAGGACAAATGTAGCGCGGGCGGTGCTGGCGGCGCAGTCCCCGCCCGAATACACTTGCGCGATGCCTTTCCTCGACACGAAACAGCAGCGCGCCGCGTTCCTCATCCTGCTGCTCGGCGTCGGGCTCGCGATGGCGCTCTGGCCGTTCCTGACGGGGCTCATCGGCGCGCCGGTGCTGTACGTCGTCTTCGCGCCGCTCCATCGGTGGCTCTCGGCCCGGATGAACCCGCGGCTCGCGGCGGGGCTCGTCGTGGCGCTTTCTGTCGTGCTCATCGTGGGGCCGGGCGCATCGCTCATCGGGCTCGTCGCGTCGCAGGCGCAGGACATGGCGAACGGCGTCATCCAGAGCCCGCTCCTCGCGCGGCTCCGCGAGCTCAGAATCGGGCCCTACGACATCGGCGCGCAGCTCGAGGCGGTGAGCGCGCGGATCGTCTCGCTTCTGGGCGAGGTGCTGCTCAGCTTCGTCGGCACCGCCACCCGGCTCGCGCTGCAGCTCACCATCGCCTTCTTCGGCCTCTTTTTCCTGCTCATCGCGCCGGGCTCGACATGGAACTCGCTGTTGCCGTTCATCCCGTTCTCGACCAAGAACGCCGAGGCGCTGCGCACCCGGTTTCGCGACGTCACCACGTCGACGCTCATCGGCACCGGGCTCACCGCATTTCTCCAAGGATCGTTCGTCTACATCGGGTTTCTGGTGACCGGCCTCCCCAACGCGCTCTTCTGGGGCGTCATCACGATGGCGCTCTCGATCCTGCCGGTCGTGGGGAGCGGCCTCGTCTGGGTGCCCGGCGTTGCCGCGCTCGCGCTGGAGCACCGCTACGGGTGGGCGCTGGCGCTCACGCTGTGGGGGCTCGTGGTGGTGGGCAACGTCGACAACCTGGTGCGGCCGATCGTCTACCGGCGGTGGGCGCAGATCCATCCGTTCGTCACCCTGATCGGAGCGTTTGCCGGCCTCCGCTGGTTCGGGCTGCTGGGGCTCCTCATCGGGCCGCTCGCCATCTCCTACTTCTTCGAGCTGATCCGGATGTACCGGCAGGAGTATCTCGAGGGGCGGCAGGTCCCGCCCTGAGGTGGTGAGCGGCGTGCCGTCCGGGGGTTCATCGCAGCGCGCGTGGCGGGTGGCCGCCGCGTTCGCCGCGATCTACGCCATCTGGGGCTCGACTTATCTCGCGATCCGGGTGGCCATCGAGACGCTGCCGCCGTTTCTCATGGCGGGCGTCCGGTTCCTGATCGCGGGTACGGTGCTCCACCTCCTCGGCCGGCTCCGGGGCGACGCGGCGCCCAAGGCGGCGCACATCGCGCCGTCGATTCTGCTCGGCGCGCTCTTTTTCCTCGTCGGCAACGGCGGCGTGGTGTGGGCGGAGCAGCGGGTGCCGTCAGGGCTCGCGGCGCTGATGGTGGCGGTGACTCCGCTCTGGACCACGCTCTTCGAGTGGCGCGGCGGTGGGCGGGCGCCATCGCCCTGGACGGGCGTGGGACTCGTGGCGGGGCTGGCGGGCGTCGGAATGCTGGTGGCGCCGGGCGAGCTGGCACCGGGGCGCGCGGCACTCGGTGGCGCGGTGGACGTGGCGGGCGCCGCGGCATGCATGCTCTCCTCACTGGGCTGGTCGTTCGCGTCGGTGCTCTCGGGAGGGTTGAGGCTGCCGCGCTCGCCCGCCATCGCGTCGAGCCTCCAGATGCTCGCGGGCGGCGTGCTGCTCGTCGCCGCGGGGCTCGCGACGGGCGAAGGCGCGCACGTGGCGGCGCACGGCTTCTCGCTCCGCTCCGGGTTGGCGCTCGGCTACCTCGTCGTGTTCGGCTCGCTCGTCGCATTCACCGCGTTCACCTGGCTGCTCCGGGTCACCTCGCCATCGCGCGTGGCCACCTGCGCCTACGTGAACCCGGTGGTTGCGGTGTTCCTGGGCTGGGCGCTCGCGGGCGAGCGGCTGACGCCGCGGGTGCTCGTGGCCGCGGCGGTGATCATCGGCGCGGTGGTGCTGATCATCTCGACCCGCCGCCGCGGAGACGAAAAAGGACGAGGCGGTGAGCCTGAGCCCACCGCCTCGCCCCTTCCTTCCGGTCGGCCGGCCGCCTAGTTGAGCCGGTTGAGCTCCACCCGGCGGTTCTGCGCTCGACCGTCGGCCGTCTTGTTGGGGGCGATCGGCTTGCTCTCGCCATAGCCCTTCGACGTGAGCTGCGATGCCGGGACGCCGTTGGCGACGAGGAAGTCGCGCACCGCCTTGGCGCGGGCCCGCGAGAGGCGCAGGTTGTACGCCGCGGTGCCCACGTTGTCGGTGTGGCCCGCCACTTCGACCTTCACGTCCGGGTTCTCCTGCAGCGACTTGGCCACATCCTGCAGCACGCCCTTCGAGTCCTCGGTCAGGTCCGACTTGTTGGTCTCGAAGTTGACGCCCTTCAGGACGACCTGCTTGGCGCCCTGCTGGAACAGGATCGGGCACCCCTTCTCGTCCACCGCCTGACCCTGCGGAGTGTTGGGGCACTGATCCACGCCGTCGGCGACGCCATCGCCGTCGGTGTCCTGCGGGCAGCCGTTGGCGTCGACCGGAGTGCCCTTCGGGGTGTTGGCGCACTGGTCGGACGCATCGGGCACGCCGTCGCCGTCCGCATCGAGCTGGCTCTGCGAGCAGCCGTTGGCGTCCACCTTCTCGCCCGCCGGCGTGTTGGGGCACTTGTCGGCATTGTCCATCACGCCGTCGCCGTCGGCGTCGCGCTGACTTGCGGCGCAGCCGTCGGCATCGACCTGTTCGCCGGACGGCGTGTTGGGGCACTTGTCGACGGTGTTGAGCACGCCGTCACCGTCGGCGTCCTTCTGGCTGTCGGCGCAGCCGTCCGCATCGACCTTTTCGCCCGCGGGCGTGTTGGGGCACTTGTCGACGTTGTCCTTCACCCCGTCGGTGTCGCTGTCCCGCTGGCTGTCGGAGCAGCCGCTCGCGTCGACCTGCTCGCCGCGCGGCGTGTTGGGGCAGCGATCGACGTCGTTCTTCACGCCGTCGTGGTCGCTGTCGTAACTGTTGCCGAACAGCAGACTCAACCCGGCCTGGATCCCGAGGTTGGTGTACTTGTCGGCGCGGTTGGCCTCGGGCGACGGGACGTAATCGAGGGTGCCGTCCACCCTGAGTGCCCAGTGCTCGGTGAGGCCGTAGCGGAAGCCGGCGAGCGCCGTGAACCCGTTGTCGTTGAAGTGCACGTCCTGCCGGTAGAGATCGCGGACGTAGCCGGCGCCAAGCTGCAGCGCGCTGCCGAAGCCGCCGAGCGGGACGTTGTACGTGAGCCGCGCGCGGAGCGGGATGTTCGAGACGGAGTTGTTGAACGCATCGCGCGACTTGGTGTAGCCGCCCTCGGCCTCGAGCGCGAGGTTGCGCAGGAGGTAGAACCCGAGGGAGCCGCCGCCGCCGAATTTGTTGTCCAGACCCAGCTTGTCGTCGAAGAAGGTGTTCTTGCCGAAAGCGCCGATCTCGAAAGTTCCGGCTGACTGCGCGGATACGGCGGGCGCGATCGCGAGCAGCAGCGCAGCGGTGACCACACGTACTCTCATGCGTGAGCCTCCTCAGCATCAGCTTTGCGGTCCATCCGGCCGCAGTGGCGGCGGCCGGTTGTTGCTCTCAACGGGGAAATGCCGCGGCGCGGAATGCGGGGCGCCGCCAGCCCACAGTATAGCGGCTGGTGGGCAGGATTGTACAGCCGGCGCGTCGAGCACGCAGCGCATGGCTACCTCCAAGCTGGCTGGCGGCCGAATCGATGGACGAGTACCCTCAAGCAGCCGTCAGTTACCGCATCCTCGAACGACCGGTCAGCCCATGACGCTTCCCACCCGCCCGCTCGGCACCAGCGGCATGCGGCTCACCACCGTGGGGTTCGGCGCCTGGGCCGTGGGCGGCGGCGACTGGGCCTTCGGTTGGGGGCCGCAGGACGACGCCGACTCGATCGCCGCCATCCGTCACGCGCTATCGCGCGGCATCAACTGGATCGACACGGCGGCGGTGTACGGGCTCGGCCACTCGGAGGAAGTCGTGCGCCGGGCGCTCGAGGGGATTCCGGCGACAGAGCGGCCGTTCGTCTTCACCAAGTGCGGCATGGTGTGGAACCCGCGCGACCGGAGCGCGCAACCCGAGCAATCGCTCCGGCCGGAGTCGATCCGCCGCGAGTGCGAAGCATCGCTCCGGCGGCTCGGCGTGGATCGCATCGACCTGTATCAATTCCACTGGCCCGACGCGGTGGGCACGCCGATCGAAGACTCGTGGGCCGAGATGGCGCGGCTCATCGACGAGGGAAAGGTGCGTGCAGGCGGCGTCTCCAACTTCGGCGTCGCGCTGCTCGAGCGCTGCGAGGCGATCCGGCACGTCGATTCGCTCCAGCCGCCGTTCTCTCTTCTCCGCCGGAACGTCGCCGTCGAGGAGCTGCCCTGGTGCAAGAGCCACGGCACCGGCGTCATCGCCTACAGCCCCATGCAGTCGGGCATCCTCACCGACAGCTTCTCGGCCGAGCGCGTGGCGCGACTCGATGCAGGAGACTGGCGCCGGCGCTCGCCGGAGTTCCAGGAGCCGCGCCTCGCGCGCAACCTGGCGCTCCGCGACGCGCTCCGCCCGATCGCGGCGCGCCATGGGGCAACGGTGGCGGCAACGGCCGTCGCATGGACGCTGGCATGGCCCGCGGTCACCGGCGCCATCGTCGGCGCGCGTACCCCCGCCCAGGTGGATGGGTGGATCGGCGCCGCGTCGCTTACGCTCACGGCGGAAGATCTGCGCGAAGTCGCCGATGCGCTGGAGCGCACCGGCGCCGGCCGCGGACCCACGGCACCGCTCCTGGAGGAGCCGCCTCCTGCCGGCCTCTGATCTCGGCTTCGTCCACCGCTTCGTCCCCGCGTCCGATCCGGCGTCGCGGGTGGTGGTGCTCCTGCTGCATGGCACCGGCGGGGGCGAGGCGGATCTGCTCCCGCTGGGCCACGCGGTGGCGCCGGGTGCGGCGCTGCTGAGTCCGCGCGGCAAGGTGCTGGAGCACGGCATGCCGCGCTTTTTCCGGCGGATCGCCGAAGGGGTCTTCGACCTCGACGATCTCAGGTTCCGCACCGACGAGCTGGCGGGGTTCGTCCGCGCCGCGCGCGAGCTCTATCGGCTCGACGGCCGCCCGCTCGTGGCGCTCGGATTTTCCAACGGGGCCAACATCGCGGCCAGCCTGCTGCTCTTGAAACCCGATGTGCTCCAGGGCGCGATCCTGCTCCGTCCCATGGTGCCGCTCGAGCCCGACGAGCCGCCCGCGCTCCGCGGAGTGGAAGTGTTCATCGGCGCCGGCCGCGCCGATACGATTGTGCCGCCGCGCGAGGCCGAGCGGCTGGCCGATCTGCTGGCCCGCGCGGGCGCGGACGTGCAGTTGCACTGGAGCGAGGCAGGGCACGGGCTCGTGCCGGCGGACGTGGATGCGGCGCGCGAGTGGCTCGCGGAGGCGGGGTGATGTGGCGGGGCGCTGCACTCTCTTGACAGCCCACCCGTCCGCGAGCAACTATCCCAAGAGCCTTTCGGACCCTGCGAGCGGCACCGCGGGCTCCCTCGGACCCGCTGGCCCCGTGCCGGAGTCGGCCAGCGCCACGCCATGAGGATATATGTGATGATTCCCGCAGCCCTTGAGCAGGAGCGGCTCCTGCTGGCCGAGCGGCTCCTCACCGAGATCCAGCGCCGTCACGGATTGCCCGACACCCATCAGCTACAGCTCCACGCCAACATTGCCGACCGTTTTCTGGCGGCCTATCTCCCCGAAGCCCGCGAAGGCGAACCCGCCCCGCGCGCGCTCGAGTACGCCTTCACGCCGACGCTCTCCGAGGCCATGGATCTGCTGCACGGCGTGATCACCGAGTCTCCCCACGGGCGAGGGGCCGCCATCTACGTGCACGATCTCGATACCGGCCTGCCGTACGAGGAAGAGGAAGCGGCGTAGTGGCGCCGCGCAGCATTCCGCGTTCGCTTACCGTTGCTCTAGGACTCTTTCTCGCCGCGCCTTCCGCGCGCGCGCAGACGCCCGTCGCCGCGCTCGCCGCCCGGCTCGCCGCCATGACGGCGGTAACCGGCTACGAGCGCGCGATGGGCGACACCCTTTTCACCCTCCTTCCCGGCGCCGAGCGCGACCGCGCCGGTGACGTCGTCCTCGCGCGCGGGAGCGGCACGCCGCGCCGGCTCGCCGTCTGCCCGATGGACGAGATCGGGTTCGTCGTGGGCGAGGTGCGGCCGGACGGATATCTGACACTCCGCCGCTCGCCCGCGCCGGGGAGTGCCGTGCCGCTACTCTTCGACCAGCAGCTCGAGGGACAGCGGGTGACGCTCCTGGGCGATCGGGGGCCGGTGCCCGGCGTCGTCGCGGTGCGCTCGACCCATCTCACCCGCGGGCGCGCCGACCTGAACGGCGCGCCGTTCAAGCTCGACGACGCCTACGTCGACGTGGGCGCCGCGACCGACGCCGACGTGGCGCCGCTCGGCGTGCACCTGCTCACACCGCTCGCGCTCACCAAGCGCCCGCACCGCTACGGCGCCGACCGGATCGCCGCCCTCGCGGCGGGGCGCCGGGCCGCGTGCGCCGCGCTGCTCGCCGCCGCCGTCGACGCGAAGCCGTCGCGCAAGGCACCCAGGGGAACGACCGTGGTCGCGTTTGTCGTCGAACAGAACTTGTCGGTGCGCGGCATGCTCACCATCGCCACGTCGCGGGGGCCGTTCGCCGAGACCTGGATCGCCGACGGCGCCGGCGGCTATTCGGCGCTCGACGCGCGCTTCGTCCCCGCCGGGCCCGTCGCCGCGCTCGGCACCGTCAATCGCTGGGATCTGCCGGTGCGCTACCCGGGCACGCCGGTCGAGTCGGTGTCGCTCGCTGATGTGGAGCGGATGCGCGCGACGATTTCCGCATGGCTTCGCGGCGAGTCTGCGCAATGAGGCGGCGAGTCTTCACCACAGGGCGGCGCGCGGCGCTCGCCCTGCTGGCCGGGGCGTCGTTCACCGCGCCGCTCGCCGCGCAGAACCTCCCGCCGATCGACGCCGCCCGCATCGCCGAGACCGAGTCGGTGCTCGGGCCTTTGGTCGAGAGCTACGGCCCCTCCGGCGCCGAAGGCCCGGTGCGCGCCACAGTGCAGCGCATGCTTCCCTCATGGGCACATGCGGAGACCGACACGGCGGGCAACCTGTGGGTGCGGGTGGGCAAGGGCGATCCGCTCGTTGTCTTCGTCGCCCACATGGACGAGATCGGCTTCAGCGTGAGCGCCATCGGCGACGACGGCTCGCTCGAGGTGAAGCCGATCGGCGGTTTCATTCACTCACTCTTCGAGTCGCGGCCCGCACTCATCCACACGCCGGGTGGCGACGTGCCGGCCGTGTTCGAGCCAAGAAGCGCGCTGCTTCCGGGCGCCGATTCCGCCGCGCGCGCGTCGCTCACGCATCAACCCACCGCGCTCGTGGTCGACGTCGGCACGGAGAACCGCGCCGCCACCGAGCGGCTCGGGGTCAAGGTCGGGCAGACGATCACCATGCCGAAGGAGTACGTGCGCCTGGCCGGCACCCGCGCCACGGGCCGTTCCTTCGACGACCGGGTGGGCTGCACCGCGCTCATCCTGGCGCTCCGCCGGCTCGATCCGTCGCGGCTCAAGCATCAGGTGATCTTCATCTGGAGCGTGCGGGAGGAGATCGGGCTCGAGGGCGCCGCGGCTGCCGCGGCATCGCTCGGCGGGCATGTGGCGCGGGTACACGGCATCGATACGTTTGTCTCCGCCGACTCGCCGCTCGAGATCAAGACCTTCGCGGACGCGCTGGTGGGTGACGGCCCCGTGTCGCGCGCGGTGGACAACAGCGCGGTGACGCCGCCGCCGCTCGTCGACACGCTCGTGGCGCTCGCGCGCACGCGCGGCATCCCGTTGCAGGTGGGGACCACCAACGGCGGCAACGACGGTTCGGCATTCGCGGCGTGGGGTGTCCCCGACGTGGCGATCGGCTGGCCGCTCCGCTACAGCCACTCGCCGGCCGAGGTGGTAGACCTCAGGGACGTGGCGGGGCTCGCGGACATCGTACAGGCGGTGGCGGAGGGGTGGTAGCGGCTCACGCAATCGTCGCTGTGTGCGCCCGCGACCTTCGCGACGTTACCAGCTCCTCCACCCGCCGCACCAGCTCCCCCGGCGCAAACGGCTTCTGCAGGAACGGCTGGCCGGCATCGAGCCAGCCGCGCTCGGCCATGTCGGCGTCGGCGTAGCCCGACATGAAGAGCACCGGCACGGCCGGCGCGATGCTGCTCGCCCGGCCCGCCAGCTCGCGCCCGCTCATGCCCGGCATCGCCACGTCGGTCACCACGACGTGCACTCCATCGCCGCGCTTCCGGAGCAGCTCGAGCGCCGCCTCGCCGTCCGCGGCTTCGAGCACCGCATAGCCCCGCTCGGCAAGCGCCCTGCGCACGATCTGCCGCACCAGGGGATCGTCCTCCACCACGAGCGCCACGTCGCCCCGGTGGTCCGGCCCGGCCGGAGCGGTGGCCGGCACCGGCGCCGCCGCCTCCGCCGTGAGCGGCAGGTAGATCGCGAACGTCGTTCCCCGGCCCGGCTCGCTGCACACCGAGACGTACCCGCCGCTCTGTTTCACGATCCCGTACACGGTGGCGAGGCCGAGCCCGCTGCCGTGGCCGACGCCCTTGGTCGTGAAGAACGGCTCGAACGCGTGGCTCAGCGTCTCCGGCTCCATACCCGCACCGGTGTCGGTCACGACGAGCGCCGCGTACGGGCCCGGTGGCGCCCTCATTCCCTGCATCCGGGCCACGTCCGCAGCCGACAGCTCGACCGCCCCGGCCACGATGGTGAGCCGGTGCCGCCGCCCCTCAGCCGGCGACTCGGCCATCGCGTCGCGCGCGTTGAGCGTGAGGTTCAGCAGCACCTGCTCGAGCCGGCCCGGATCGGCCTTGATGGCGACCGGCGCGCCACCCAGCTCGAGCACGAGCGCCGCGTGCTCGCCAAGCGTCCGCTGCAGGATCGGCGCGAGCCCCTTCACCAGTGCGACAAGGTCGAGTGTCTGCGGCTGGAGCACCTGGCGGCGGCTGAAGGCGAGGAGCTGCGCCGTGACGCCCGCCGTCCGCTCGGCTGCCTTGCGCATGTGCTCCACCTCCTCCCGCACCGGCTCCGGCAGGTCGTCACGGCTGAGCAGAAACTCGGCGCAGCCGAGCACGACGCTCATCTGGTTGTTGGCTTCGTGCGCGATCCCGCCGGCGAGCTGGCCCACCGCCTCCATCCGATCGGCCTGCCGCAGCCGCTCCTCGGTGTGCCGGCGGTGGGTGATGTCTTCGACCGTACCGACGAAGCCCGCGAGCGCGCCGCCGCTCAGGATCGGCGCCGCGTTGACCCGCGTCCACACGGTTTCGCCGCCCGCGGGACAGAAGCGGTGCTCGCTTTCGAACGGCTGCCCGCGTCCGGCCGTCTCGTACCACGTCCCAAAGACCCGCTCGCGGTCGTCCGGGTGGATGGCGCCGCTCCAGCCTTTCCCGCGTGCCTCGTCCATCGTGAGTCCGGAAATGCGCTGATACGTCGCATTGACGTAGGTGCAATCGCCTGAAGCGTCCATCACGAAGATGCCGAGCGGCGACGATTCGGCCATGGCGCGGAGGCGGGCCTCGCTTTCGGCGAGGGCGGCCTCGCGCTGCACCCGCTCGAGCTCCGCCTCGGCGTGCCCCGCAAAGAGCTGGAGCAGGGCCTCGGGACGGCCGGTCTCGTCGATGGCGCGGTCGTGCATCGCGATCAGGAGCCCCAATACCCGGCCGTCGGATGCGCACAGGCGCGTGCCCATGTAGGCGGTGATGCCGCGCTCGGCGATCCAGCGCGAGCCCGGAAAGCGCTCGTTCACGCCGCTCCGCACGAACTGCATGCCGTGCGCGATCACGTCCTGGCACACGGTTCCGACCACGTCGTACTCGAACGGCTCGGCCGGCGCGCCGGCGTCCCAGAGGGCGAGGACGCGTTCCCTGAGCGGCGTGCCGCTCACCGCCTCTGCGACCAGCGCCGCGCGCACGCCCAGGGTCTCGGCGAGCGCGCACACGAGACTCGGGAAGAAACGCGAGCGTTCCCCCCGGCTGCACTCGAGCAGTCGCCGCTGCGCGAGCTCGAGCCGCTTCTGCGCCGTGACATTGACCTTGACTCCGACTAGGCGCGGTGCCTTGCCGGCCGCCTCCACCACCCGCGCGCGCGCGTGGATCCAGTGGAGGTTCCCGTCGGGGCGGAAGATGCGGTACTCCGATTCGCATTCGCCCCGCCCCGCGAAGGCAGCCTCCACACCCCCCGTCATCTGCTCGCGATCGTCGGGGTGGACCATGCCGACGATCAGATCGAGCGAGACCGCCGCGTCCGCCGCGAGCCCGAATTGCGCCCTGCAGGTGTCGGAGAAGATGAGTGCGCCGGTGGCCGGCTCGTAGTCGAACGAGCCGAGCCGGCCGATCTCGAGCGCCAGGCCAAGCCGCTCCGCGCTCTCCCGGAGCGCCAGCTCGGCGCGCTCCCGCTCGATCGCGATGGCGGCGGTACGGATCGCGAATGCGATGAGCCGTTCGTCCTCCGCGGCCAGGTCGCGGGCCTCACGGTAGTACAGCGCAAAGGTGCCCAGCACCTCGCCCTTCCGCGAGAGGATCGGGATGGACCAGCAGGCCCGAAGCCCGTGCTCGGCCGCGAGCGCCCGGAAGTCGGACCACCGCGGGTCGGTGGCGATGTGGGTGACGTAGACCGGCTGCTTGAGGAATGCGGCCGTGCCGCAGGATGCGGCCGAGGGCCCGACCGTCAGGCCATCGATCGCCTCGTTGTATGCCTGCGGCAGGCTCGGCGCCGCACCGTGGCGCAGGTGCCGGCCGTCCGGATCGAGCAGCAGAATGGAGGTGAGCAGGCCGGAGCCGGACTGGCGTTCGACCAGCTCCAGCAACGCGGTCAGCACATCCGCCAGTTCGGCGTCCTGTACCATGAGCTCGAGCACACGGGTCTGGCCGGAAGGCCACACCTCGGCGTGAGCGGGCCGTGTCGGGTCCATATGATCGCTCTCCCCGCGGTCTCGCGCGGCATGGGCGCGCGGGGCGGAGATATGAAGGCGTTGGTCGGCTCCGCCTTCCGGCGGACACGGGTTGCAACATTGCGGAGGGGGACGGCACATGCAAGCACCCGGCTCGTGTGGGCCGGGCCGGGGCCGCGCGCGTCCGCGGCGTGTCTTGCGCACCCGGCAAAGGCGTTGCATGATTATGCACTATGCAATCCGCCCGCGGCGCCATCGCCCTCGCCTTCTCCGGCGGCCTCGACACCAGCTTCTGCGTCCCCCGCCTCGCCGAAGACGGCTGGACCGTGCACACCGTCTACGTGCACACCGGCGGCGCCACCCCGGCGGAGCGCGCCGCCATCGCGGCGCAGGCCCACGCCGTCGGCGCCGCGCGGCACCACGAGGTGGATGCGCGCGTCGAGGTGTTCGACCGCTTCGTCCGCTTCCTCGTCCAGGGCAACGTGCTGCGGGGCGAGGTTTACCCCTTGAGCGTGGCGGCGGAGCGAACCCAGCAGGCGCTCTCCGTGGCCGAGGTGGCGCGGAGCATCGGCGCGCGTGCCGTGGCCCACGGTTCGACCGGCGCGGGCAACGACCAGGTGCGCTTCGACGTGGCGCTCCGCGTGCTGGCGCCCGAGCTCGAGATCGTCACCCCCATCCGCGACCTCGGTCTCACCCGCGACCGCGCCATCGCGTATCTCGAGGCGCGCGGGCTCCCCGTCCCCGAGAAAGCGGGCGCCTATTCCATCAATCGCGGGCTCTGGGGCACCACCTGGGGCGGTGGCTGGACCCACGACACCTGGGCCGGCCCACCCGACGAATTGCTCGAGCCGCCCGCTGACGCGCCGCCCGCGCGCGAGATCGTCCTCACCTGGAGCGCCGGGCTTCCGTGCGCGCTCGGCGGCGAGCCGCTGGCCGGCGCCGCGCTGGTCGAGCGGCTCGGCGAGCTCACCCACGCCTACGGCATCGGCCGCGGCATCCACGTGGGCGAAACGGCGCTCGGCATCAAGGGACGCATCGGGTTCGAGGCGGGCGCGGCGCTCGTGCTGATCGGCGCGCACCGCGAGCTCGAGAAGCTCGTGCTCACCCGCTGGCAGAGCTTCTGGAAGGACCACCTCGCCCGCTTCTACGGCGACCGGCTGCACGAGGGCCAGTACTTCGACCCGGCGCTGCGCGACATCGAAGCACTGATCACGAGCTCGCAGTCGCGCGTGGCCGGCGAAACCCGCGTGCGGCTCGCGCCCGGCCGCTTCCACGTCGTGGGCGCCCGCAGCCCTCACTCGATGCTGGACCGCTCGGTCGCCACCTACGGCGAGGAGCACCGGCTCTGGACCGGCGACGAGGCCCGCGCCTTCGCGCGCGTCGCCGCCATCCCCTCGCTGCTCGCCGCGCGCGCGAACGCGCACGCAGACGCGCAAAGGAGCTGACATGGTCGTCACCACGCGGGTGCGGCTCACCCGCATCGCGTCCTCCACCCGCAACGCGCACCTGGCGCCGGAAGTGATCGTGGGCGACCAGATCATCGCGGCCGAGGGCTATGTGCTCGCTGCGCGGATCCTGGAGGACAAGTCGACGTACAACACCGTCGAGGACGTGACCGGCCGCATGCTTTCGCTCCGCGCCGGCGACGTCCTGGCCGGCACGCTCGGCACCCGCCGAGCGCTGCGCGGATACGCCGGGGTCGTTCCTTCTACCATCGCCGTGGGCGACACGATCGACGTGCTGAACCTGGGCGGCATCCTCGGCCGCTGTACCTCGGTGAACCCGGAGATCGGCCCGCCGTTCCGCGCCGAAGTGCTGGGCGCGGTGCTCACCTTTCCCGCCCTGGGCGACCGGGTGGGCCGGCCGGCGCACATCCGCGACCTCGCGGTGCCGCCCGCCGATCGGCTCGAGTGCAACGTGCCCGTCGTGTACGTCGCGGGCACCTGCATGAACGCCGGCAAGACGGTGGCGGCGACGGAGCTGGTGCGCGGGCTCACGCGCGCGGGGCTCCGCGTCGCCGCCGCCAAGCTCACCGGCGTCTCGCTCATGCGCGATGCGCTCTCGATGCAGGATGCCGGCGCCGTCGCGGCGCTCACCTTCAACGACATCGGCATCGCGAGCACGCACGCGGGCGTCACCGTGACGACGGCCAAGGGCATCTTCAACCGGCTCGCCACCCATCACCCCGACCTGATCGTGGCCGAGCTGGGCGACGGCATCCTGGGCGAGTACGGAGTGCAGGACATTCTGAGCGACCGGGAGCTGACCGCTGTCGGCGCGGCGTACGTCATGGCGGCACCGGATCCGGTGGCGTGTTGGGGAGCGGTGGAGTTGATGAGCAGGGAGTACGGTCTCCAGGTGACAGCGATTACGGGGCCCGCGACGGACAACGAAGTCGGTAAGGTGTACGTGACGGCCGAGCTGGGAGTCGCCGCGCACAACGCGCGGCGCGAGGCGGACGCGCTGGTGGCGA
The DNA here is from genome assembly GCA_036279355.1 of Gemmatimonadales bacterium. Classification (NCBI taxonomy): domain Bacteria; kingdom Pseudomonadati; phylum Gemmatimonadota; class Gemmatimonadia; order Gemmatimonadales; species Gemmatimonadales bacterium. Next base: position 58,923 of record DASUJH010000049.1, on the reverse strand, counting down.
CGGTGAGACAAGCGGTGAGCAAGTGGACGGCAGGGGAGGACGTGACCGCCTCTCCCGCCCTAACCGCCTCTGGCGCGCCTGCGGCGCGATGAAAGTCGCGGTGATCGGTGCGGCCGGCTACGTCGGCGGAGAGCTGCTGCGCCTGATCCTCGACCATCCTGCCGTGACGGAGTGTCTCGCCACCAGTCGGAGCCAGGCCGGACGACCCATCGCGGATGCGCATCCGGCGCTTGCGACGCGCACCGACGCGCGGTTCGCGGGGCTCGAGGCCGCCGAGGCGGCGAGTCAACGCGACGTCGTCTTCCTTTGCCTCGAGCACGGCGAGTCGTCGCGCATCGCGGGCGAGGTGCTCGATGCCGGGCCCGGCCTGGTGGTGGATCTCGCGGCCGATTTCCGCGTGGCGGACATGAAGCTCTACGAGCGGTTCTATGGGCGGCACGCGGCGCCCGGGTTGGCACCCTGCTTCACCTACGGCTTGGCGGACGTGCTGGGCGAGCGGCTCCGCGGTGCGCGCGCGATCGCGGCGCCCGGTTGCTTTGCGACGGCCGCGGCGCTGGCGCTCTTTCCGCTTGCGGGCGTGCCGCTCGCGGCGCCGCCCGCGCTCTTTGCTGTCACCGGCTCGAGCGGCGCGGGCGTGCAGCCCAAGGCCACGACGCATCATCCGATGCGGGCGCACAATCTCTTCGCCTACTCGGTGCTGGGACACCGGCACGAGGCCGAGGTGCTGCTCCGCTGGCGCGAGTGGACCGGCCGCGCTGACGCCGACGCGCGCCTCATGACCCACTCGGGCCCGTTCGTGCGCGGCATCTATCTCACGCTGCACGCCTGGCGCGATCTCGGCGACGCCGCACGGACCGCCGCAGCCGGCGCCGCCGACGCCGGGCACGCCGACGCCGGGCACGCCGACGCGAGCGCCGCCGAGCTATTCGCCCGGGCCTACGCCGGCCGCCCCTTCGTGCGCCTGCTCGACCAGCCACCCGAGCTCACCCACGCGGTGGGCACCAACTACGCGCTGATCCACGTCGCCGAGTCACCCGACCGCCGGGAGATTCAGGTGATGGTCGCGATCGACAACCTGGTGAAGGGCGCCGGCGGCCAGGCGCTGCAGGCGATGAATCTGGCACTGGCATTGCCGGAGACGGCCGGACTGCTCGGCGGAGGAATCTTTCCGTGCTGAGCGCCCTGCTCCCCGGCTACGCGCCGATGCCGCTCCAGCCGGTCTCCGGCCGCGGCTCCTGGCTCGTCGACGCCGACGGCAACGAGTGGCTCGACGCCTACGGCGGCCACGCCGTCGCCGCGACCGGCCACTCGCACCCGCACGTGGTGCGCGCCATTGCCGAGCAGGCCGCGACGCTTCTCTTCTATTCGACCGCGCTCCCGTATCCCAACCGCGAGCGCCTGGCGGCCGCGCTCGCCGCGCGCGTGCCGCTGAATGATGCGCGCCTCTTCTTCTGCAACTCCGGCGCGGAAGCCAACGAGAACGCCCTCGGCATCGCCCGGCGCCACACCGGCCGGCAGGCCGTCGTCTCGGTGCGCGGCGGCTGGCACGGCCGCACCGCGGCGTTGCTCGCGGTGACCGACGGCGCCCGCTACGAGGACGGCGCGCGCCGCGCCGGCGTGCCGCTCTCGCGCAAGGTGCCGTTCGACGACGTGGCGGCGCTCGAGCCTTCGGTGGACGAGACCGTCGCCGCGCTGATCGTGGAGCCGGTGCAGGGCATGGCCGGCGCGCGCGACTGCTCGCTCGAGTTTCTCGAAGCCGCGCGCGCCGCGTGCGACGCGCACGGCGCGCTCCTCATCTTCGACGAAATTCAATGCGGCGTCGGCCGCTCGGGCGCATTCACCGCGGCGGAAGCCTACGGCGTTACCCCCGACCTGCTCACACTCGCCAAGGGCCTGGGCTCTGGGCTTCCGATCGGCGCCGTGCTCGTGAGCGGCGCCGTCGGCGAGCGGGTGGCGCCCGGCGATTTGGGCAGCACGTTCGGCGGCGGCCCGGTGCCGTGCGCCGCCGCGCTCGCGACACTCGAGGTGATCGATCGCGAGCGGCTCATCGAAAACGCGCTGGACGTGGGCGAGGAGATCCGCCGCGGCGCGCTGGCGCTCGGCGTTCCCGCGGTGACGGGGCGCGGGCTGCTCCTGGGCTTGAGGCTCGGCCGGCCGGCGCAGCCGGTGCAGCGCGCACTGTTCGCGCACCGGGTCCTCACCGGCACGGCGACCGACCCCGAAGTCCTGCGCCTCATGCCGCCGCTTTCGTTCACGCGCGACGAGGCCGCGCTGCTGCTCGCCGCGCTGGGAGACGTGCTCAGCACAAGCGCCGACTCGATCTCGGCACCGGGCGCCGCCCCCGCCACCCCCGCGCCCGCACCGACCTCCTCGTGACCAAGCGCGACTTCCTCGCCATGGAGGACTGGAGCCCCGAGGCGATCGACGCGCTTCTCGCCCTCGCCGCACGCGTGAAGCGCGGCGAGATCACGGGCGGGCTCGAGCGCAAGCTCCTGGCGATGATCTTCCTCGACCCGAGCCTCCGTACCCGCGCCAGCTTCGAGGCCGCGATGTTCCTGCACGGCGGCCATGCCATGGTGCTCGAGCCGGGGAAGGGGAGCTGGAGCCTCGAGACGGAGCCGGGCGCCGTGATGGACGGCGCCACCGTCGAGCACATCGCCGAGGCGGCGCGCGTGCTGAGCCGCTACGCCGACGCGCTCGCCGTCCGCTCCTTTCCCCGCGGCGGCGACTGGTCGGTCGCCCGGCGGGATGCCGTGATCCGGGACTTCGCCCGCTACGCCGATGTGCCCGTCATCAACCTCGAGTCAAGCCGCCGCCATCCCTGTCAGGGCGTGGCCGACGCACTCACGCTGCGCGAGCGCCTCGGCACCACCGAGGGCAAGCGCTTCGTGCTCACCTGGGCCTGGCACCCGAAGGCGCTTCCCACCGCCGTGCCCGCCAGCGCCGCCATCGCCGCCGCGTGGCTCGGCATGGAGGTCGTGATAGCGCGGCCCGACGGTTACGAGCTGGACCCGGAGGACACCGCGCTCGTTCGCCGCATCGCGCAGGAACGCGGCGGCGAGTTCGTGCACATCATCAATGACCCGGACGAGGCACTGGTCGGCGCCGACGCGGTGTACGCCAAGTCGTGGGGCTCGGTGAAGCTGTTCGGCCATCCCGCCGAAGAGCAGGCACTCCGCGCGTCGCTCCGCGACTGGCGAGTCACCGAGAGCCGCCTGCGCTCCACCCGCGGCGGCCGCGGGATCGTGATGCACTGCCTGCCGGTCCGCCGCAACGTGGAGATCGACGACGCCGTCCTCGACGGCCCCAACTCCGCGGTGATCGACGAGGCGGAGAACCGCCTGCACGTACAGCGGGCGTTGTTGCTGGAGCTGATAGGGGACGGACCGGCGGTCGGGCGGTCCGGCAGTCGGTGATCCACCGCATCGGAGTCAGCGACCGCCCGACCGCCCGACCGCCTGTCCGCCCCATCACGGAGCCCGAATGACCATCGATACCACGAAGGGCATCGCCGGCCTCAAGGGCGCCCTCAACTATGTCCGCGCGTACCGCGACCAGGTGTTCGTCGTGAAGCTGGGCGGCGACGTGCTGGGCGATCCCGGCGTGCGCGACCAGGTCTCGGCGCAGCTCGCCCTGCTCTCGTCGCTCAGCATCCGGATCGTCGTGGTGCACGGCGGGGGCCCGCAGGCCACCGCGCTGAGCCGGAGGCTCGGCCACGAGCCCGTGATGGTGGCCGGACGCCGCGTCACCGACGACGCGGCGCTCGAGGTGGCCAAGATGGTGTACGCGGGCTCGCTCAACGTCGATCTCCTCGCCGCGCTCCGCGCGCACCGGGTGCAGGCGGTCGGGCTCTCGGGCGTCGACGCCGATCTCATCACCGCGCACCGCCGGCCGCGCGTCGCGGCGGTGGACGACGATGGCCGCTCGCGCGAGGTGGACTACGGCCACGTGGGCGACATCGATCGGGTGGACCCGCGCATCCTCACGACGCTCATGGGCGCGCGGTTCGTCCCCGTGGTCGCCTGCCTTGCGGGAGACGAGGACGGCGCGGTGTACAACGTGAACGGCGACACCGTGGCCGAGGCGCTCGCCGTGGCGCTCGGCGCGCAGAAGCTCATCTTTCTCACCGGCGCCCCCGGCGTGCTGCGCGACCGGAACGATCCCTCCACCCTCGTCACCTTCGCCGATCCCGACGATCTCGCCGGGCTCATGGCGAGCGGCGCGCTCGCGGGCGGCATGCGGCCCAAGGTGGAGGCGTGCATCCGCGCCGCGACGAGCGGCGTCGAGCGCACCCACATCGTGAACGGCCGCGCGCCCGACGCGCTCCTGCTCGAGGTATTTACCGGCGCCGGCTGCGGCACGATGATCGTGGGCCGCAAGGAGAAGGCGACGTACATCGGGGTGGACCTTGCGGGATGAGATCGCCCTGCTCGCGGAGCTGGTGGCGATTCCCTCGGTGAGCGGCACCGAGGAGGCGATAGCCGGCTTCATCGAGCGCACCGCGTGCGGCTGGGGACTGGACGCGGTGCGCGACGAGACGTCGGTGCGCATCGACGTGCGCGGCCGCGCGCCCGGGCCGACCCTCGCGTTCGTCTCCCACCTCGATACCGTACCGCCCGGCGCCAGCTGGACCCGCGATCCGTTCGTCCCGACCGTCGAGGGCGAGCGTCTCTACGGCCGCGGCTCGGGCGACGCCAAGGCGTCGGTGGCCGCCATGCTCTTTGCCGCGCGCGATCTCGCCGCGGGGCCCGCTCCAGCGGCCGGCCGGCTGCTCGTGATTCTGGGCTACGGCGAGGAGACCAGGCACACGTCGATGGAGCAGGCCGTCGGGCGCACCGGCAGCATCGACGCGGCAATCGTGGGCGAGCCCACCAACCTCGACATCGCCGTGGCGCAGCGCGGGCTCATGATGGTGGATCTCGTCGCGCGTGGCGACCAGCGCCACGCGGGGTACGCGGGCGACGATGGAGCCGGCGGCGCGTTCACCAACGCCGCGCTTGCCCTCGCGCGCGACCTCATCCGGCTCGACCGGCTCTTCGACGATCGCGCGCATGCCACCCTCGGTGTCGCTAGCGCCACGCCCACGATGCTCGAGGCCGGTGTGAGCCGGAACGTCACTCCGCCCACCGCGCGCGCGGTGCTCGACGTGCGGAGCACGCCCGCCTGGACCCATGCCGAGCTGGCCGAGCGGATGCGGGGCGCGCTCGAATCGGAGGTGGTGGTGACCTCGGAGCGGCTGGTGCCGTGCGAAACGCCGGCGGGCTCGCGCCTCCTCGCGGCGGCCGAGCGGGTGCGGCCCCAGGGCCGGCGGTTCGGCAGTCCGACCTGCTCCGACTGGGTCTTCGTCCGTCACGCCGACGCCGTCAAGTGCGGCCCCGGCACGAGTCGCCGCTCGCACACGCCCGACGAGTACGTGGACCTGCCCGAGGTGACCGAGGCGCGCGCGTTCTACGCCGCGGTGGCGCGGGCATATCTGGAGGGCACCGGCTGATGCGGCGCGCGCGGGCCGCGCGGCGCGCGCCAGCAACGCGAAGGCGGGCGCGGACGCTCTGGGGTGGCGACGGCGCCGGCTCCGGGCTCGCAGTCCGCGTGCTCTCCTACACCGCGGACGAAGACCGCGTCTGGGATGCGCGCCTGCTTCGCTGGGACCTCCTCGGCAGCCTCGGTCACGTCGAGGGACTCCGCGCCTCGCGCATCATCTCCGACGCGGACGCGCGCCGCCTCCGCGCAGGGCTCCGCGCCGCACTCACCGCGGCGGAGCGCGGCAGGCTCGCAGTTGGCCCCGCGCACGAGGATGTCCACACGGCGGTCGAAGACTGGCTCACCCGCCGCGCGCCCGGCGCGGGCGAGCGGCTCCACACCGGCCGCTCGCGCAACGACCAGATCGCCTGCGACCTCCGGCTTTATCTCAAGGACCGCCTGCTCACGCTGCACTCGGCGGCGCTCGACCTTGCTCAGGCGCTGGTCGACTTTGCCGCACGGCACCGCGCCGTGCTCTGGCCGGGCTACACCCATCAGCGCCGCGCGATGCCGTCGTCCGTGGGCGCGTGGGCGCTGGGCTACGCCGAGGGTCTTCTCGACACGGCCGAAGCGCTGCCCGCGCTCTGGACCGCGGTGGACCGCTCGCCGCTCGGCAGTGCGGCGGGTTACGGCGTGCCGCTTCCGCTCCGGCGCGAAGCCACCGCACGCGCGCTGGGCTTCGGCAGCGTGGACCACGCCGTCACCGCGACGCAGAACGGCCGCGGCAAACTCGAGGCCGCCGCGCTCTTCTGGTGCAGCCAGCTCGGCCACGAGCTGAGCAAGCTGGCGCAGGACCTCGTGCTCTCGAGCGCGGAGGAGTTCGGGTATCTGGTGCTGCCGGCGGAATTGGCGACCGGCTCGAGCATCATGCCGCACAAACGGAACCCCGATCTCTTCGAGCTCACCCGCGGCCGCGCCGCCGCGCTCGATGCCGATCTCGTCGCCGTGCTCCAGCTCAAGGCCCGCCTCCCCGGTGGCTATCACCGCGACTTCCAGCTCCTGAAGGAGCCGCTCATGCGCGGCCTCGACCGCGCGGAGGCGATGCTCGACATGATGGCGCTGGCGCTGCCGCGCGTCGGCGTCGACCGGGCGCGCGCGGCGGCGGCGCTCGACGGCGGCGCGCTCGCCACCGACGAGGTGATGCGCCGGGTCGAGGCGGGGCGCCCGTTTCGCGCGGCCTATCGCGAGGTGAAGGCGGCGCTCGCGCGCGGCGAAGAATTTGCCGCGCCGCCCGCGCGGCGCCTCATCGCGCGGCGGCGCTCGAGCGGCGGGCTCGGCAACCTGGCGCTGCCGGCCGTGCGCGCGCGGCTCCGGCGTGCGCGGGCGTGGGGCGCGCGCGAGCGGCGCAAGTTCGATGCGGCCATGGCGCGGCTCGCGGGCCGCGTGCGGCCGCGCGGGCGTCCTGCTCGCGCGGGCGCCGCGCTTGCGCGCCGCGCCCGGAGGGCTTGATGACCGTCGAGCGACGGAAGCGCCACCTGCGCATCCTCGAGATCATCAGCACCCGCGCCGTGCCGACGCAGGAGGAGCTGGCCGATATCCTGAACGCGGAGGGCTGGGACGTCACCCAGTCGTCCGTGAGCCGGGACATCGCGTCGCTCCGGCTGGTGAAGGTGGACGGCGCCTACCGCCGCGCGGCGCGGGCCGCGGCGACGGCAACTGACCCGGACGAGCAACGCATCGCCGAGGGCGCGCTTGCCGTGGATCCGGTGGGGGAAAATCTGCTGGTGGTGCACACCGCGCCGGGCGAGGCCAACCGGGTCGCGGTGGCGATGGACCGGCTCGCGTGGCCGGAGGTGGTGGGGACCATCGCGGGCGACGACACGATCTTTGTCGCGGTGGGGGATGCCAAGGCGCAGCGGCGCGTGGCCTCGAACGTTCGGCGGCTCGCCGGCCGCTGACGCCCGCCGCGGCCGCAGAGCGCCCGAACCCGGAACGACGAAGGGCGGCCCAGTTGGCCGCCCTTCGCGTTTCGCCCTTCGCCGCAGCCACCGGCGGCGCGCGTCGGTCAGGGGAACTGGAGGTTGAACAGGTCCGACGTGGCCGTTACCGGCGGATAATTCCGAATGCTTCCCGCGTTGACGATGCCGGTGGTGGTGCCCGTGAGCGTGTAGCCGCCGGGCTTGTCGATCTGCAGCGTGATCGAGGCCACGCCGTCCGTGCCCGTCGTTCCGCTGGGCGTGGCGGGCATCACCGTGAAGCTCCCCTTGTTTCCCGCCACTGATACCGTGACGACTACGCCCTCGATCGGCGCGCCGGTGTTCGACGCTGTGGCCTTGAGCTTGATCGTAAAGTTGGTGCTCGTCGTGCCATCCACCGGCTCCTGGGTGTAGGCGAGCTGCAGGTTGCCCGCGTCCACCACCTCGAATGTGCTGAAACCCTTGCCCAGTCCGCCGGTGCCGCCCGGGTTGAGCACGGCGGCGTACGCCGGCTCGGGGGCGAGCATGCGTCCCAGGAAGGCGAGCGGCGACGAGAAGCCGTCCGCGGCCCCGAGCGTCGTCCCGCAGAGCTTCCGCCCGTTCTGGTCGGGGGTCGTCTCGAGAAAGCCCGCATCTTCGAACTGCACGATAGCCGCGTCTTCCTGCAACAGCGACTTCGAGCTTTCCTGGCAGATGCCGAGGACCAGCGTGCGGCTGGCCAGCGTGGTGACGAGGGGGGCGGTGGCCCAATCGAACGCCGAGCCGATGATGCCGTTCACCACCGCCGAGTTCGGCTGGGCGTAGATCACCGCCTGCGATACGCCGAGCGCCGCGGACCACGAGCTGTTGGAACCGGGCTTGATGCCGATCGCCGAGCCGCCCTGCCGTGTTACGACCGGCACCGCCGTGGCTCCGCGCACCTCGAACGCGCCATCCTTGGTCGGGTCGAGCGGCGTGCGGAAGTCGATCGCCTGGGTGATCGAGACGTCCATGCACGAAAGCGTCTGGTTGGCGAGGTCCGAGCCGAGGTCGGTGCCGCCTGCCTGGTGGCCCGCGTCCACCGTGTTCGCGAGGAGTGTCAGCAGCTCGAACCCGGGGCCCGTCGCCCCCGCCTTGCCGCTTGCCGCGAACCCGGCCTGCATCCGCTTGATTATGTCTCCCGCCGTCTGCTGCTCGGGCGTCACGAACTCCTTGCCCGCCAAGCTCTTGATCGATCTGAACGTGGCATCGCAGGTGAGCGTCGTGCCGGCGGCGATGAGGAGGTTGGGCGAGCCGGGCGCGGTGGGCGCTGGCCGATCGCCTTCACTGCATGCGGCGAGGCCGAGCACCAGGAGACCCGGGGCGAACCAGAGGCGGCGGAGCATCGAGAATTCCATCGTTTGAGGTGCCCGAAAATGGCCGCGGAGCGCGGTTTGCGCCAGTGCGCGGCCCGGGACCTCCCTCAGCTTCCGCCCGCGAGCGCCTTGTACCTGGGGTCGTTCACCAGGTTGCGGAAGTACCAGGACTGGTCCTTGGCGATCGATTCCTGCCGCTGGGGGTTGGTGGCCACCCAGGTCTGGAGCAGGCGGATCGTGTCGTCCCGGTCGCCCAGGATGTTGCGGGCGATCGCCTCGATGTAGAGGAGGTCGCGGGTCTGATCGACCGTGGCGTCGCCACGGGAATGGATGGCCACGGCCCGCGCGCTGTCGGCGAGGCCCGCGCGCGCGAGCGCGATGGCCACCAGCATCCCTCCCTCGAGCTTCCGGTAGGGCTTGAGATCGGCGGGGCTCAACTGCACGTATTCGTCCGCCAGCTTCCACGCCTTCGGAATGTCGGGGCGGGTGTCCTTGAGCGCAAACAGCCAGAGCTGGCACGCGGCGAACCGGGCGTCGCCCGGGAAGCGCCGCTGCCCTTCCTGGCACCAGCGGTTTGCCTCGGGGCCGTCCTCGAGGTCGAGCGATGCCTGGAACAGCCGCCACACCGTCGCGTTCGCATTCGTGAGATACGGGTCCGCCTCGTACGCGCGGAGCGCCGCGAGCTTGCCTTCGGCCGTCTCCGACTTGGCCATGAGGAGATGGCTGAGCGCGTTCCAGGCGCCGGCCTGCGCGGGATTCGCCGCCACTGAGGCGCGGAAGTCCGCCTCCGCGTCGGAAAACAGCTTGGCCGCCTCCGCGCCGGGGGCGAGGTTCAGGATCCAGCGCCAATAGCGCAGCGTGCCGCGGAGCTCGAGCGCGTCCGCGTCTTTCGGCTGCATCGTGAGGGCGCGCTGAGCGAAATCCAGCCCGCGGGTGAACCAGGTGTCGTAGTACGTCCGCTCGATCGCGCCGGAGAGCCGGGTATGTTTGTACGCAAGCCAACCGCGCGCCACGACCGGCGTGATCCAGCTTTCGTCGGCGCTTTGCGCGCGAGCGAGCAGCGAATCGGCGCGGCGCAACCGGTCTTCGGTCGCCGCCGAGTCGCCTGCGCCCGCCAGGGAATCGGCCGCGTCGGTGAGGTGCTGCGCCTGCTGCACCAGCTCCCACGCGGCCACGTCACGCGTGCCGGCCCGGCTCTCGAGCGCGGCGACTTCGCGGCCCAGCCGCTGCCTCAGGAATTGCGAGACATCGCGCGACAGCTCGTCCTGCAGCGCGAACAGCTCCGCCCGCGGCCGCTCGATCGTCTTGCTTCCGATTTCTTCGCCCGTCGCCGGATTCACCAGCGCCACGTTCACCCGGAGCCGTCCGGCCGACTGCGCCACCGTTCCCGAGACGATCGTCCCCACTTTGAGCGCCCGCGCGATGCTGTCCGGCGCCACGTCGGCCTTTCGGTAGGGCGCAACGCCGTTCCGCGAGATGACCCGGAGCACTTTCACCTGACTCAGCTCGTGGATGAGCGCGTCCGTGAGGCCGTCGGCCAGGTACTGGAGCGAGTCGGTGCCGCTCTGGTCGTGGAAGTAGAGCACCGCAATGCGATTGGGATCGAGCGCCGGCGCCGCCGGTGCGGCCGCCGCGGCGTGACGCGCGCGCAAGGCCGCGTATCCGCCGCCAGCCAGGAGTGCCACCACCAGCGCGGCGAGCGCGATGCGGAGCGGCGTGACCCGGCGTCGCTCCGGCGGCTTCGTGACGGGCAGCTCGACGGTCGGGATCATCCGCGCCGTCGTGCGCCGGGTGACCCGGGAGTAGTCCGCGTCGCGCAGCGACTCGGAGAACTCCTGCATGCTGCGGAATCGGTCCGCCGGCGTCTTCTCCAGCGCCTTCACGATGATCGCCTCGACCTCGTCCGGCACCGTCTGCCGCACGATCTGCAGGCTCGGCACCGCCTCGAGCGAATGGCGGGCGAGCACCGCCATCGGGTTCGGGCCCGTGAACGGCGGCTGGCCCGCGAGCAGCTCATAGAGCACGCAGCCCAGGCTGTACACGTCGCTCCGGGCGTCCACCTGGTCGGTGCCCATCCCCTGCTCAGGGCTCATGTAGTACGGCGTGCCCACCGCCATCCCCGTCTCGGTGAGCTTCTGGCCGCCCGCGGCGGTCACCGCGCGTGCGATGCCGAAGTCGGCCACCAGCGCGTGGCCGTCGGAGAGCAGGATGTTTTCGGGCTTGATGTCGCGATGGATGATGTCGTGGGCGTGGGCGTAGCCCAGCGCGTCGGCCGCCTCGCGGATGAGCCGGATGGCGTCCTCGAGCGGGAGCTGCTTCTCCCGGTCCACCCGGTCTCGGAGCGACTCGCCCTCGACGAACGGCATGACGTAGTAGAGCAGGCCGTCCGCATCGCCCGAGTCGTAGAGCGCCAGGACGTTCGGATGCTGCAAGCGGGCGGCGATCTCGATCTCGCGGTGGAACCGCCCGGCCCCGAGGGACGCGGAAAGCTCGGGACGCAGGACCTTGATCGCCACCCGGCGGTCGTGGCGGAGATCGTGGGCGAGGAAGACCGTGGCCATGCCGCCGCGGCCGACCTCCCGGTCGACCGCGTATCGGTCAGCCAGCGTCAGACGGAGTCGCTCGATGGTATCGCTGACGAGCGCGTCGCTCACTACGGCCTCGGATGCGGGAACGTTCTATAATAGCATGGCGATAGCCCATCGGCCGCAGGTCGCGGCGGCCGAGTTCTCCTGTGGCGGAAACTCGACACCGGGCCGTCTGGCGCGGACCGTATTCGGGATGTAGGATGAACTTTCAACTCCCACGGTTGCGTGAGACGGAGGCGGTCCGGTATGGCGGTCGGCGAGCGATTCGTCCCCGAGATCGAGCGGTATGCGCGCGGCCCGCAAACGTGGCGCGTCCGCCGCCTCGTGGCGGTGCTTGGCGCGGTGAGTGCCACCGTGCTCGTCGCCTGCGGCGGCGAGCCGCGCTCGCTCGATGCCGGCTGGTTTGGCGGGCCGCCCTCGGCTGCCGCACGGGACCTGGCCCCGCCGGCGGCGGACTCGACCCAGCTGGCGATGGCCGCCGTGGACCCCTCGGTGTGGAACGATGCGTCGGCCCACTCCAGCACCGATGCGGCGCCCCATTTTGCCCTTCGCGCGGCGAGCCATCGCTCGTCACGCACTTCGGCCGATCCGGCCGATCCGCCGCCGCCGTCCTCGCGCGCCGCGCGCTCGCGGCGCGGCCGCGGACTTCAGACGCTGCCACCGGCCGACCTCCACTCGACGCTGCTGCACCTTCGCTCGCTCGAGGCGGGGCTCTTTGCCATTGGGCGCACCTACACCGCCGACCCGGAGAGCCTGGGCTACGCGCCCGAACCCGGCGCGAGCGTGAACATGATCTGGGCCTCGAAGTGGGGCTGGGCCGCCGTCGCGCGCGACACCGCGCAGCCCGATCGGGTCTGCACGATGTACATGGGCGCGGTGCCGCATTCGGGCGCCGCCGCCGGCCGCGTGGATGACGGCAAGGCCGGCGTGGCCAACTGCAGCCCGGCCACCGGCAGCCCCGGCCACTGGGTCGCCTATCCCGAGCTGCTCCTGCGCGACTCGGCCCGGGCGAGTCTCGCGCGCGGCGCGGCGACGCTCATGCGGCACGACCTCGTGAAGCTCGTGCTGTCACAGCGCGCCCACCACGCCATGCAGGGCATCTACGCCATCCGCATCGACCCGATGTCGCTCCACTACGCCTGGCATCCCGGGGTCATGCTCCGCATCCTCTCGGCCGACGCACAGGGCTGGTCGGCCGAGGCCACCTACGATGAGTGGCCGGGGCACAGCTGCGTGATCTGGGCCGGCGAGGTAAAGGAAAAGCCGGCGAGCGCGGCCGATAGCCGGACTGCGAACAAGGAAGCCGTCCCGGTCTGCGACGAGTAGGCGGACAGACGGTCAGGCGGTCAGGCGGTCGGAACGGCTGACGAGTTCGCGGAGGGGGCCGGACCGCTCCCGCGTTGCCTACTGACCGCCGGTCCGCCTGACCGCCTGTCCGCCATACCTCACCGCCGTCATCTCAGCCAGAATTGCGAGCGCCGTCTCCGCCGGTTGCCGTCCGCCCAGGTCCAGACCGATCGGCCCGTGCAGACGTGCGAGCTGCTGGTTGGTGATGCCCGCGGCGGCGAGCCGCTCGCGCCGGGCCTTTTGCGTCTTGGCCGATCCGATGGCGCCGACGTACGCGGCGTCCGAGCGGAGCGCCGTTTCGAGGGCCGGCTCGTCGAACTTGGGGTCGTGCGAGAGGACGCACACGTAGGTGGCGCGGTCGAGCCCGATCCGCGCGAACGCCTCCGCGGGCCACGCGAGCACCAGCTCGTCGGCGTCGGGGAATCGATCTCGGCCGAGGAACGCCTCGCGGCCATCGGCCACCACGGTGGAGTAACCGAGCGCCTTGGCGAGCGGCACCAGCGCCGCGGCGATGTGCACCCCGCCGAAGATCACGAGCTTGGGGCTTCGGGGAAAAACTTCCAGAAAAATCCGTGCGGTGCCGCCCGGCGCCGGCAGCTCGATCGTGGCGCTCGCTTCGCGCGCGAGCGCGTCCTGCGCGGCGAGGCGCACGGCCTCGCGGTCGATGCCGTCGGTCAGGTTGCCCTCGAGTCTGCCGTCGTCGCGCACGACGAGCGACGTCCCCGTCCCCGCGCCCTCGACCACCGTGGCGATCACGACCCCGCCCGCACCTTGCGCTGCCGCTGCCACCTCGGGGCGCACGCTCGGCTCCACCAGCACGCTGATCGTGCCGCCGCACGCGAGTCCCACTTCCCACGCGCGCTCGTCGCTCACGCCGTAGGTCACGAGCTTGGGTGTGCCGCGCTCGATGGCGGCCGCCACCTCGAGCGCGGTGGCGGATTCGACGCAGCCACCGGAGACCGATCCCGCGATCTGTCCGTCGGCCGAGGCGAGCAGGCAGGCGCCCGCGGCGCGCGGCGCCGAGCCCCAGACACGGGTCACCACCGCGCGGCCGAACGGGCGGCCGGCGGCGGCGAAGCGATCGTAGTCGGTGAGGAGGTCACGCATGGTGAATCAGCTCACGATGGGTGTCATGTGTGCCGATCAAACGACTTGAACATCGGCTGCAGGCAATCGTGTTGGCGTCTGGCACCTCGGGACAGTAGGCGATCACCCATACGTTCTCGCGCTCGTAGACGGCGGTGAACTCGTGGCGCACAGCGTGGTCCGGGTGCAAGGATGCTTGAAAAGCTACCGACCCCGGCGGGCGTATTCCACCCGACCTCGCCGGTGATGCTGGTCACCGAGCGTCAACCTGCGATTGCGGTACGTAGCCGTCGGGCGCGTGAGCGCTTCGCTCTTGCTCGCTTCCGTCAGTCAGGACCACTGAGGTCAGAATGAGTTCCCCCTCGATCGAAACGAGCAGCTCGGACATTTGGCGTCGCGAAGCCTGACCGATGTCCGTTCGGGATGGCGCTTCCTCATCTACGAGACGAACCTCCCGCTCCAGCCCGCCGCGCCGAGCCTTGCAGGTGCTGGGTCTTGGGCTCATTACCGGGGCCGCGGACGACGACCCATCGGCAATCGGGACCTACGCTACGGTCGGGGCCAAGCTGGGCCCGACGTTCTTATGGATCGCGCCCGCGATCTTTCCCATGATGTTCGCGGTGGTCTATCTCTCGGCGAAGCTGGGGCAGGTTGCCGGTGAAGGGCTGTTCGCGGTGATCCGCCGCCACTACCCACGCTGGGTCCTCTATACGGCTTTGATCGGGGCGGTGATTGGGAATACCATCGAAGCCGGCGCTGATCTCGGAGGGATGGCCGCAGCATTTAACCTGCTCGTTCCGGCTTCCGACCCCATGGATCGTATTTGCCATTGCACTGGTCATTCTGGTCTTGCAGCTGTGGGGATCGTACGTCCTGATCCGGAACATCTTCCGGTGGCTCGCCCTCGCGCTCTTGGCGTACATCGGCTCGGCCATCCTCGCCAAACCCGATCTCGCGAGCACGCTGCGAGGAACGCTGGTGCCAACGCTGCGGTTCGACCGGGAGTCGCTGTCGTTGGTGGTGGCCGTTATCGCATCGTCCAGGGATTCTCGACGCCCCCGCTGATGTTGCTGATCATGCGGATGACGAACAGCCGTGCCATAATGGGCCGGCACGTGAACGGAAGGGCGATGAACGTCCTTGGCTGGCTCACCACGCTCGCGATCTTCGGAGCCACCATAGGCCTGGTGATTGCCTGGTTCAGGTAATCGCCCTCGGTCTGACGCTCATTGAATCGCCCGCAGCCGCTCCGCCAGCATTTCCAGCGATGCCACCGACGCGCACGGCACCAGCGCGTCGACGTGCGGCAGCGCGGCGCGCAGCCCCGCCGTCGCCGGCTCGAACCCCGGACGGCTCGCCAGCGGATCGAGCCAAAGCAATCGGTGACATGATCGACGGAGCGTCGCCATCTCGCGCGCGAGCAGGTCCACGTCGCCGCGCTCCCAGCCGTCCGACACGATGAGCACCACGGCGCCGCTCCGGATCGTCCGCCGCACCCACGCGCGATTGAGCGTCCGCAGACTCTCGCCGATCCGGGTGCCGCCGCTCCAATCGATCACGCGGTCGGCCACGCGGCGGAGGGCCAGGTCGGGACTCCGCACCCGGAGCTGCCGGGTAATGCGCGTGAGCCGGGTGCCTAAGACGAACACCTCGACCGGCGCGCCGGTGCGCTGCAACGCGTGCGCGAACCGCAGCACGAACCGGCTGTAGCGCTCCATCGATCCGCTGACGTCGCAGATGAGCACGATCGGCCGCGGGCGGGTGCGGCGGCGGAGCCAGCGCCACGCGAGCGCTTCGCCGCCGGCGGCGAGGCTTCGCCGGAGCATGAGGCGCGCGGCCGGCCGGTGTCCACGTGCCGCGACCCGGCTCCGCCTCGCGCGCCGGCGTGGGAGCCGCGGACGGAGCGCCGCGACCATCGCCATCGCATCCCGCGCCTCGTCCGCCGTGAGGCTCGCGAAGTCGGCGCCGCGGAGCTGCTCGCGCGCGCTCGGCGCGCGTACCGAGGCGGGCGCCACGAGCTCGACCGTGTCACTCTCCTCGCCACCCGCGAGGTCGATGCCGGTCTCCCGCGCCTCTCCCTGGCGGATCTTCGGCAGCGCACTGCCGGCCCCGCCTGGGTCCGTCATGCGGCGCCAGAACAGCTCGAACGCCGTGTCGTACGTGGCACGCTCCTCGCTGCGGCGCGCGAACACCGCGCGCCCAGCCGCCTTGATGTCCCGTTTTCGATCCAGGCCGACGAGCAACATGGCCCGGACGAATTGGCGACTCTGGTCGGGATCCACAGCGAGGCCGGCGCGGCGGAGCAGCCGGCCGAAGAAGGCGGCGTTGTCGGCGAGATCGCGAGGCATACCGAAAGCTATGCGAATCGAATGTTCGGCGGTGCTCTTCGACCTCGATGGGGTGCTGGTGGATTCCACCGCGTACATCGAGCGCCAGTGGCGCGAGTGGGCCGCTGGGCGCGGGCTCGATCCGGCGCCGTTCCTCCGCGTCTGCCACGGCCGGCGCGCGCTCGAGACGATCCGCCTCGCGGCACCCCGGCTCAACGCCGAGGCCGAGGTCGCGCGCTTCCGCGAGCAGGTGGTCGAGAGCGATCCGGTGCTCGACGCGGTGCCCGGCGCCGCCGCGCTCGTCAGATCGCTTCCGCCCGGCACCTGGGCCGTGGTGACCTCGGGCTCCGCCACGAGCGCGCGGCGCAGACTCTGCGCCGCGGGGCTGCCGCTGCCCGCCGTGCTCGTGAGCGCGGACGACGTGCGCCACGGCAAGCCGAGCCCCGAAGGCTACCTCCGCGCGGCCGAGCGGCTCGGGGTGCCGGCTTCCGCCTGCGTCGTGATCGAGGACGCGCCGCCCGGCGTCGAAGCTGCGCGCGCGGGCGGCATGGTGGTGATTGCGCTCGTCGGCACGTACAGTCCGGACCAGCTTGCCGCGGCCGACTACCGCATCGACTCCCTCGAGGCGCTCGGCGTGCTCACCTGCGTCTCCGCCAGCATCGTCCGCGCGGCACCGCCCCGCATCGCACTCACGTCCTCCTGATACTTGAGCAGGACGCCGAGGGTCTGCTCGACCTCGGCCGGCTCGAGCCGCCGGGCATCGAGCGCGGTGAGCGCGGCCGCCCAGTCGAGCGTCTCCGCGATGCCGGGCACCTTCGTGAGATCGGCGGTGCGGAGCCGCTGCACGAAGGCGACGACCTCCGCCGCGAGCTGCTCCGGCACCCGCGGCAGGCGCGCGTGCAGAATGGCCCGCTCGCGCTCGGCGGTGGGATAATCGATCCAGTGATAGAGACAGCGCCGCTTCAGTGCGTCGTGCACCTCGCGTGTGCGGTTGCTCGTGAGGATGACGCGCGGCGGGCGTGAGGCCGCGATGGTGCCGATTTCGGGAATCGTCACCGCGAAGTCGCTCAAGAGCTCCAGCAGAAACGCCTCGAACTCCTCGTCCGCGCGGTCGACCTCGTCGATGAGCAGCACCGGCGGCACCGCGTGCGGCTCGAGCGCGCGGAGCAGGGGGCGGCGGATGAGGAACTCCTCGCTGAAAATGTTGCGCGTCCCCGCCGACTTGGCCTCGCCCCGCGCCTCGAGCAGGCGGATCTCGAGCATCTGCCGCGGGTAGTCCCACTCGTACACCGCGGTGCCGATGTCGATCCCCTCGTAGCATTGCAGCCGGATCAGCTCGGCGCCGAGCGCCAGGGCCAGCGTCTGCGCCACGGCGGTCTTGCCGACGCCCGCTTCGCCTTCGAGCAGGAGCGGGCGCTCGAGCGCGAGTGCCAGGAAGATCGCGGTGGCGAGGTCGCGGTCGGCGACGTAGCCGTGCGCGGCGAAGGCGGCCTGCAACTGGTCGATGGTCATCGGCCCCTTGGCGCCGTCGCTCGCGGCGTCACGGCCATCCGTATTGCGGCGCTCACCCATCTCGGCTCTCCATTGTCACGCCTCTCCCGAGGGCGACGCGAGATCGCGGGCGTACGCCGGAAAGCGGAAGCGCATGTCGCGCGAGAGCAGGCCGCCGTGGCCCAGATCGGCCAGACTCTCGGCCGTGAGGATTTCGCCGGTGAGAAGCCGCGGCAGCACGAGATCGGCCGCGGTGGCCATGGTAAACATGCCGCATTGGGGGAGGCCGAGGATCTGCGTGTCGTTCAATCGCGCGAGCCAGATCATCGATCCGGGGTGCGCCGGCACGCCGCGCCGCACCATCGCGCCGCCGAGTGAAGCGAGCGCCGCGATGAACGGAGACAACGGGTCGCCGGCCGACACGCCGCCCACGAGTACCACGGGCAGCCGCCGCTCCAGCGTGAGCATGATGAGCGCCGCCCGTGCGCCCGCCCGTGCGCGGGCCGGGTCGCCGTCGGGCACGGCAATGGTGCCGCTGAACGTGGACCCGAGCGCCTCGACCTTGGCTCGCGCCCCCGCCTCGAACCGCTCGATCGCATCGGGTGTGATCGCCTCCTCGGCGGCGATGGCGCCGACCTCCATCGGGCGAAACGGCCGCACCTCGACCAGCGGGCCTTCCTCGCGCGCGATCGCTACGCCCGCGTCGACCGCGCGCCCCGGCACCAGGTGCGGCGCCACCTTGACCGAGCAGACCACCTGCCCGCGCGCGACCGACTGGCCCTGGTAGAGAGTGAACACCTCGAGCGGATCGATCGCGTTCACCCGATGGAGCGCGCCGGCGCGCACGCGCACTACGCCATCCCACGCCGCCGCGAGGTCGAGCCGGCTCTGACGCGGCGGTTTGAGCTCGATGCCCCCGCCGCCCGCCGCGAGCGCCAGCCGCTCGGCCGCTTCGTCTTCGTGCAGATCGTCCGGATCGGGCCACGCGAGGCGTACGGCGCGCGCGATACCCCCGGCACGTGCCGCGTCGATGAGCGCGGCGGCGCCGGCCGCGTCGAGGCGGCGCCCCTTGGGCAGCGTGCCCGCCGGGACCCGCACCGGGGCCAGCAACACGGCGCCGTCGAGCTCGAGCGGCTGCATGGCGCCAAGCTCGACGGCGGTGAGACGTGCTGCCCGCAACGTTATGCCGCGGGGGATTCCGCCTGGACCCGACGGGCAAAGTCGGTCCAGAACTGCTCGGTCAGCTTGCGTGCCGTACCCTCGAGCAACCGCGCGCCGACGCTCGCGATGGTGCCGCTCACGTCGCTGTCCGCGGTCCACTCGAGCTGCATGCGATTGGGGCCGAGCTCGCGGATGGCCATCCCCGCCACCACGTCCACGTTGGACCCCGGCGCCTTGCCGCGCGCGCGCATCTTGGCGCTCTCCTTCTCGACGACGTCGAACAGCTCCACGTCGAGCCGGAAGCGGACCTTGATCGCGCCCACGCCGAACGCGGAGACGACCTTGAAGTGTGTCGGATCTATCGTCTCGACCGATTCGACCCCGGGCGCGGAGGCCGCCACGAACTGCGGGTCCATCATGCGCTGCCAGAGGTGCTGGCGAGTGGTCGCGATCTCCGGAGCGCCCGAGAACTGCAGCTTCATGATCCAGGATCCTCGAGGTTGAGCAGGTCCGCCGGGGTGTCGATGTCCGGGTTCCGGCCGGCGACGTCCACCACCTTTACCAGTATCCCCCGCGCGGCGAGCAATGGGCCGAGTCCCGCGTCACCCGCGAGCGCATAGGCAAGCGGCCAGAGCGAGCGGTCGACCAGCATCGGGTGGCCCGGCTCGTCTGGCGCATCGGCATAGCGCGGCCGCACCGCGAGTGTGCGGCCCTGACCCCACGCATCGACCAGCGGCGCCACCACGTCCGCGCGCACCGACGGCTGGTCACCGAGAAAAACGACGGCCGCCGCGGGCCCGGCGGGCTCGATGGTGCGCGCGAGCCATGCGAGCCCCACGCGGAGCGAGCTGCCGAGCCCCGCGGACGGATCGGGGTTCTCGACCGGCGCGAGGCCTGCTGCGCGGGCGAGCTCGGCGCGCTTGGCATGGGCGCGCTCGGCGCCGCCGCCACGCGTATCGGCCGCGCCGAGCGCGGGAACGACCACGCACCCGCCGGCGAGCGCGCCCGCCTCGCGGGCACGGCGCACGCCGTCGAGCGCGTGGGCCAGGAGAGGCCGCCCGCGGAGCGGCGCCGCGAGTTTGTCGTCCGGCGCGTGCTGCGCGCCGGCGGCGGGCGCTGCGCCGGCGAATCGCTCGCCCCGCCCCGCGGCGAGCACGACCGCGTAAACGCCCGCGTTCGTTAGCGCGCCCGCTCGAGCGCCTTGGTGACCGCGTCGCGCACCGCCACCGTAACCAAGTGCCGCCGATACTCGGCCGGTGCGTGGATGTCGCCGTTGATCTCGACGCCCTCGGGCGCGGCGGCCGCCACCTTGCGGATCGCGTCGGGCTCGCCCTTGGTGCCGACGAGCTGGTCCGCTGCGCTCACCATCCGGGCAACGTCGGCCAGGCCGGTGAGCGCCACGGCCGCCTGCTTCACCGTCTTGCGCGAGAGCGCCACCACGGCCGCCGCCGCCGCGATCGCGTACCCCGACGCGGCCTGGTCGAAGCTCACGTATGCGGTGCCGGCGCCTTTCGGCAGCGGCGGAAGCACGATGTCGATGAGCAGCTCGTTCTCCTTCAGGTCCGTCGAGAACGGCCCCTTGAAGAATTCGCGCGCCTTGACCGAGCGCCGGCCGCTCTTCGACCGGAGCGTGAACGTGGCGTCGAGCGCCAGCATCACCGCCGGCATGTCCGACGCCGGATCGGCGTGCGCCAGGCTCCCGCCAACGGTGCCGCGGTTCCGCACCTGCACGTCACCGATCGACTTCGTGGCCTCGGCGATGATCGGAAACCGCTCGCGCAGCAGGTCGGAGTCGAGCAGATCCCGGTATGTCGTAGCAGCGCCGATTCGCGCTCCCCGCCGGTGCTCCGTGACGCCGCGCAGCTCGCCGAGATGCGCGATATCGACCAGCCGCCCCGGCTGGGCCAGCCGGAACTTCATCATCGGCAGCAGACTGTGCCCGCCCGCCAGCACCTTTGTCCCGTCCTCCGCCGCCAGCGCGGTCAGCGCATCGCGCAGCGACGCCGCCCGTACGTACTCGAACGCCGCCGGAATCATCGCCCCACCTCCTTACCGCCGTTGCCGCCCCTGCCGCCGTTCCCGCCCTTCGCCGCCTGAATCGCAGCCCATACGCGAGCGGGAGTGAGCGGCTTGTCGATATGTCGAATGCCGAGCGGCGCCAGCGCATCGCACACCGCACCCACCACCGCGGCCGCCGAGGCGATCGTACCCGCCTCGCCGACGCCCTTCACACCCAGCGGATTCACCGGCGATGGCGTCACGGTGTGGTCGGTCTCGATGTGCGGCATCTGGCTCGCGCGCGGGACGGCGTAGTCCATCATGGTGCCGCTCGCGAGCTGGCCGTCCTCGTCGTAAATGACGATCTCCTGCATCGCTTCGCCGATGCCCTGGACGACCCCACCGTGCACCTGGCCGTCGACGATCGTCGGGTTGATCCGCGGCCCGCAGTCGTCCACCGCGATGTAGCGCAGGATGCGCACTTCACCGGTGTCGGGGTTCACGTCCACCGTGCAGACGTGCGTGCCGAATGGATAGACGAAGTTGCTCGGATCGAAGAACGCGCTCGCCTCGAGCCCGGGCTCGACACCCGGCGGCATGTTCCACGCGACGTTGGCCATGAGCGCCACCTCGGCGAACGTCTTGCCCTGATCGGGCGAGCCCTTCACCGAGAACTTGCCGTCCTTCCACTCGACGTCGGCCTCGTTGGCCTCCATGAGGTGCGCCGCGATCTTCCTGGCCTTCTCGCGCACCTTGCCCGCCGCCACCTTCACCGCCGAGCCGCAGACCGCGGTGCTGCGGCTGCCGTACGTGCCCCAGCCCTGGGCCGTGTTGTCGGTGTCGCCGTGAAGGATCTCGACGTTCTCGACCGGATAGCCGAACTCGTCCGCCACGATCTGGGCGAACGTGGTTTCCTCGCCTTGGCCGTGCGGCGACGCGCCGATGTACACCCGGACGACGCCGGTGGGATACACGCGCACGATGGCCGAGTCGTAGAGTCCGCCGCCAAAGCCGACCGCGCCGGCCACCTGCGACGGCCCGAGGCCGCAGATCTCGATGTAGCTCACGACCCCGATGCCGAGATAGCGATCCCGCTTCCGGGCCTCGGCCTGGTCGGCGCGGAACTGCTTGTAGTCGATCATGCCGAGCGCCTTGTCGAGCGCCGGCTCGTAGTTGCCCGAGTCGTAGGTGAGACCCGTGGCCGTGGTGTAGGGGAACTTCTCGTGCCCGATGAAATTCCTGCGCCGCACCTCGACCGGATCCATCCCGATCTCGCGCGCGAAGAGGTCGACCAGGCGCTCGACGAGATACGCCGCCTCCGGCCGCCCCGCGCCGCGATAGGCATCCACCGGCACGCCGTTGGTGTACACGCCGTACACCGTGCCGTGGATGTTGGGGATGGTGTACGCCCCCGAGTAGACCAGGCCGTGCAGGATCGTCGGGATGCCCGGGCCGCCGGTCGACGCGTAGGCGCCGAGGCCGGCGTACACCCGCGTGCGGAGGCCGGTGATCTTGCCGTCCCGCGTGCCGCACATCTCGACGTGCTCGACGTGGTCGCGGCCGTGAATGGTGACCTTGTAGTTCTCCGACCGATCCTCCGTCCACTTGACCGGCCGGCCCAGGTCCATCGAGGCCACACAGGCGAGCGCCTCGTCGGCGTACGCCGGGATCTTGCTGCCGAAAGCGCCGCCCACCTCCGGCGCGATCACCCGGATGCGGTGCTCGGGGATCTGCAGCATGACCGAGCAGAGGAAGCGGTGGATGTGCGGGTTCTGGCTCGTGACCCAGAGTGTGAGCTGGCCCGAGCCCTTGTTGTAGCTCGCCACGGCCGCGCGGCATTCGATCGCGGTCGGCGCGAGCCGCTGCTGGACGATGCGCTGGCTCACCTTGACCGGCGCCTCGTTGAACGCCTTGGCCGCGTCGCCGCCCGACACCACCCACGTGAAGCCGATGTTGTTGGGGACCTCGGCGTGGAGCTGCGGTGCGCCGCGCTGCGCCATCTTCTCCGGGTCCACGCCGGCGGGGAGCGGGTCGTAGTCCGCCTCGATCAGATCGAGCGCATCCCGCGCCGCGGCGCGCGACTCGGCCACGACGAGCGCCACGCCGTCGCCCACGTAGCGCACCTTGTCCCAGGCGAGGAGCGGATGGGGCGGAGTCTTGAGGTCGCAGTTGGGCGGATTCCAGGCGCAGGGCACCGGGGCTACGCGGTCCTTGATGTCGGCGCCGGTGTACACCGCGACGACGCCGGGCGCCTTGCGCGCCGCCGACACGTCGAGCCGGGTGATTTTCGCGTGGGCGTAGGGACTGCGGAGGAGCGCCGCGTAGGTGAGCCCCGGGAGCTTCACGTCGTCGGTGTACGTCGCTGCGCCGGTGATGAGCCGGGGATCCTCGCGCCGCTTGATGCCGGAGCCGAAGAGCGTTGCCATGGGTATCTCCTCAGACGCCGGCGCCGGCGGGCTGGCCGGCGGGCCTCGGGGCGGGAGCGGCGGCGAGCTGCGCGCCGCGAGGATAAGCCGCGGCGGCGGACTCGCGCAGCGCGGCCGCGGCCGATTTGATGGCCGCCACGATGTTCTGGTAGCCGGTGCACCGGCAGAAATTGCCCTCGATGCCGTGGCGGATCTGTTCGTCGGTCGGGTCGGGGATCGCGTTCAGCAGATCGACCGCAGTCATGATCATGCCCGGGGTGCAGAAGCCGCACTGGAGGCCGTGCTTCTCCCAGAACGCGGTCTGCAGCGGATGCAGGTGATCGCCGGTCCCGAGACCCTCGATGGTGGTGATCTGCTGCCCTTCGGCCTGGACGGCGAGCACCGTGCAGCTCTTCACGGCGCGGCCGTCGATCAGCACGGTGCAGGCGCCGCACTGGCTGGTGTCGCAGCCGATGTGGGTGCCGGTGAGGTTGAGCTCGTCCCGCAGCGCGTAGACGAGCAGCGTGCGCGGCTCGACGTCGACGGCGCGCGCGGCGCCGTTGACGTTCAAGGTGACGGATTGCTTCATGCGGCGGGTCTCCTTCCGCTCAGACGCCCGAGCGCGAGGGCCACGGAAACTTCGGAATGGCGGAGTACAGGCTAGCAGAGCCTAGGCTAGTGGTCTCCGACGACACGGTCAAGCCGAGAACGAGCGCGCTGCGCTCGGCGTGCCGCGCGCTCTTGACCGGGGCTGCGGCCACTGATAACCTGCCTGACCGTTTATGCGTGGGTCTGACATTTCATGCCGATTTCCCTGGGGTGTAGCTCAATCGGCAGAGCGCCCGGCTGTTAACCGGGAGGTTGCTGGTTCGACCCCAGCCGCCCCAGCTTTCCTCGTCTATCATTCGCCGCCCCACCTCGTTCCAACCGGTCCACGCCGCCCACGCCGCGGCCCCGCTCAGTAACTATCGCATCGGATCTTGCACCAGCCGCACCAGGTCGCGTGGCGTTTCCAGCCAGAAATCGGGTTCCGCCGCCTCGAGGTGCTCCCGGCCGAACGGCCCCCAGAGCGCGGCCGCCGTCCGCACCCCTGCCGCACGCCCCGAGCGCATGTCGTGGATGCTGTCGCCCACGTACACGGTTTCGGCGGGCGCGGCTCCGAGCAACGCGACGGCGCGCTCGACCGGTTCGGGGTGCGGCTTCGGGTTCACCACCTCGTCGCAGCACACCAGCACGTCCATCAGCGCTTCCAGTCCCACGAGACGGAGGCCCCGGAGCGCGCCCGCGCGCGCCTTGCTGGTGACGAGACCGGTCTGGCATCCGCTCGCCTTGATTTCGCGCACCGCGTCCACCACGCCCGGATACACCCGCACCATGCGATCGTGGTTCGCGAGGTTGTACGCCCGGTAGGTGGCGATGAGCGCCTCGAGCCGGCCGGCATCGTCCTTCCACTCGGCGAACTGCGACGAGAGCGGCGTCCCCACGAGCTTGAGCCACTCCCTGTCGTCGCGCGGGGGGAGGCCGTGCTCGGCGAGGGTGTGGTGATAGCTGTCGAGGATGAGCCGGATCGAATCGATGAGGGTGCCATCCAGGTCGAACAGCACGGTGCGGATGCTCGGCATGGGCGGAACGTAGCGGCGCCCGGACGCGGGCTCCAGCGCGGCGGCCTCCCGGTCCGTGCGTCGCGTCACCGCAGTCTCCCCGCCGCGCGCGCTATCGATGCGGGCCGCTCCTCTGGGAGCAAATGGCAGGCCGGCACATGGGGGAACCGATGACGACGGACGGCGACGGCGCCTGGCGCCCGGTTCGGGACACGTAGATGCCGCGGCCGCTCGCGCAGCAGACTGTGGTGATCACCGGTGCGTCCAGCGGCATCGGACGCTGCACGGCACAGCACCTCGCGGCGCGCGGGGCGCGCGTCGTGTTGACCGCGCGCCGAGCCGAGGCGCTCGCGGGCCTCGCGCGCCAGATCGAGGTGGACGGCGGCAAGGCGCTGCCCGTGCCGGGCGACGTGACGCGCGAGGCCGACCTCCGCGCGGTGGCGCGCGCCGCCGTCGAGCGCTTCGGCGCGATCGACACCTGGGTGAACAACGCGGCGGTCTTCATCCAGGGCCGCGTGCAGGACCTGACGCTGGACGAGTACCGGCGGCTCTTCGACGTGAATCTGGTCGGCTACATCAACGGCACGCAGTGCGCCCTCGAGCCGATGCTCCGGCAGGGCTCGGGCAACATCATCCAGATTTCTTCGATCGTAGCCAAACGCGGCGCGGCCTGGTTCAGCGCGTACGCGGCGTCCAAGGCGGCGCTCGACGGGTTCAGTCAGACGCTGCGCGCCGAGCTCTGGGGCACCGACGTCCATGTCTCGACGCTCTATCTCCCCCAACTCGACACGCCCATCTACCGGCATTCCCGCGGCAAGTTCGGCACGGTGCCCAAGCCGCCGCCGCCGGTTACAGATCCCTTGATCGCCGCCCGCGCTATCGCGCGGCTCGCCGAGAAACCCGCCGCCGAGCGGTTTCTCGGCGCGTTCGGCTATTTCTATCGCGGCGTGGCCAAGCTCCCCGCGCGCGCCGGCGACTGGTTTCTCCACCACACCGCCGGGTTCACATTGAGCGACATTCCCGACCGCGGCGACAATCTCGACCGGCCGATGGACGACGTGCCGCGGGTGCGCGATGGCTGGGCGGAACGCGGATGGCGCGGCATCACGCTGAGGGAGATCGCGCGGGTGCTTCCCTGGGAGTCGGCAGTGGGCGCGGCTGCGCTCGGTCTTGCGGCGGGGGCCGCGGCGAAGCGGATGGCCGGTCGCAACGGACGGGCTCGGCCGCCTGGCCGAGGACCAGGTCCACGTCCCGGCCGGCGAGCGTTAGGAACGGCGCGCCGAGCCCGAGGGGGCTGAGCGGACTCGTGGCGGGGATGTTGACGGCGGCGCGGGTCCATCCGATGCGGCCGCGGAGCTCGCTGGCATGGGCAACGACGAGCGCATCCGGGGCGAGCGCGGCGGCGCCGGGGCCCTCGGTGCTGAGCGTGGCGGACAATGGCGCGCTCGAAGCTGGAGCACCCGGACCATCCCGCACATCCCGGTGGAGCGCCGCTATCCGTATCCGCTGGTGCCAGAGCCAGTGCGGGCGGTCGTACTCGATCCCACAGATCGGATCCTCCTGCGTGCCTACGGTGACGCCTTGCCGCGCTCCGGCGGTGCGGGTAAAGGGCGCGAAGTACTTGGGCGCACCCAATAATTCCCGTCCACCGATCACCGACGCCGGCTGGTCCACGAGCAGCGCAGCGACCCACGCCGCGGGCCGCGCGCGGTAGAGCACCGTTGCCGCGCTCGCGATGAGCTCACTGTACTCGAGGTCGGAGCCGGGGCCGTAATTCGCCAGGAACAGCGCGCCCACGGTCCGCCCCGGCCGCAGCGAAAGAATCCGCATGCCGGGAGGGACAAAGGCCCGCGCCCGCCGAGTCTCGACCCAGTGAAACGTCACCAGCACGACCCCGCGCGACCGGAGCCGCCACGGCATCGGCGGGAGGATCACGCCGGGGTTGCCCGCGAGGTCCGCGCGAATCGATCCGCGCTCCCCGGCCTACCGGGCTCGGCTGCCGCTGCGGCGCCGATCCGGCCAGCGGCGATTCAGGCGATCCGCCCGCGCCGCGCCAGAGCGCCCGTTGCTGGCCGCTGCACCGATGAGCAGCAGCGCCGCGAGCCCGGCGGTGACGACGGCCCCGGGGCGCCGCCTGGCGAAGTCGGCGACACCGCTCTCGACCACGTCGACCCGATCCGCCACGAGGAGTAGCAGCCAGTGTGGCGCGCGGTGCTCGGGGATCTTGTACGCGGCCTTCCTGAGCACGCCGCTCAGCCCGTGCGGCGGTTGCATCGTGCCGAACACCGGCGTCAGGTGCGTGAGGCCGACGCGCTTCTGGATCGGTACCGTCGGCGTCTGCTGCGCCGGCTCGGTCCAGTGCGCGCCCTCGGCCGGGCTCGGCGGCTGGCGCTCCTTCGGAATACCGGGGCGCTTGCTGGCGTCGAGGTCCGCGCCGAGTCCGGGATTCTCCCGCGAGATCGTGGATTGTGCGGTCATGATCGCGCCTCCGGCATGAGGACGGCCTTCACGCAGCCGTCGAGTTTGCTGGCAAAAATATGGTACGCATCCGCCACTCCTTCGAGCGGAAAACGGTGCGTGATGATGCTCTTGGCGTCCACGCGGCCGGACCGGATGTGCTCCAGAAGATGGGGCATGTACCGCTTGACGTTCGCCTGGTTCATCCGGAGCGTGAGCCCCTTGTTCATCGCGGTGCCGATTGGGATCAGGTCCCAGGGCGGCCCGTACACGCCCATGATTACCACGTTCCCGCCCTTCCGTACCGCGTCGATTGCCCACACGATGGCGGTCGCCGCGCCTGCCTGCAGCTTGAGCTTGACGCCGAGCAGCGTCTGATAACGCGAGCCGTCCGCCTCGAGCCCCACGGCGTCGATACAGACGTCCGGCCCCCGGCCGTCGGTCATCCGCTTGAGCGTGAGGATGATGTCGTCCACTTCCTTGAAATTGATCGTCTCCGCGCCGGTGAACTGCCGCATGAACTCGAGCCGGTAGTTGACATGATCCACCGCGATCACCCGCCCGGCGCCCATGAGCCACGCACTCTTGGCCGCGAAGAGACCCACCGGGCCGCAACCGAAGACGACCACAGTGTCTCCCTCGCCGATCTCGCCCATTTCCGCCGCCTGATAGCCGGTGGGGAAGATGTCGCTCAGGAAGAGCACGTCCTCCTCGGTCATGTCGTCGGGGATCTTCATCGGGCCGACGTCGGCAAAGGGGACCCGGACGTACTCGGCCTGGCCGCCGTCGTAGCCCCCCGTGGTGTGCGAGTAGCCGAACACTCCCGAGGCGATGCCCGCATTCGGATTGGTGTTCTCGCAGTTGCCGTAGAGCCCGCGCTCGCAGAAGAAGCAGGTGCCGCAGGAGATGTTGAAGGGGACGACGACGCGATCTCCCCGCTTGAGCCGCTCGACCGACGGTCCAACCTCCTCGACCACTCCGGTAATCTCGTGCCCGAACGTGGTGCCGACCCGGGTGTCGGGGATGAATCCGTGGAAGAGATGCAGGTCGGAGCCGCAGATCGCCGCGCGGGTGACGCGAAGCACGGCGTCGTTGGGGTGCTCGATCCGCGGCTCCGGCTTCCGGTCGACGCGGACCTTATTGGGTCCTCGGTAGGTCATCGCCAGCATTAACTGCCTCGCTTTCCCATTGCTCAGCTCGGGCCCGCTGCGATGCCGATGCGCCCCGCCGCGCCGCCGGGCGAAAGGGGCAATCTCCCCCCCGTGCAGGCTCGCTTCGGTGCGCCCGGTCACGCTGGAGCCGCGGCCGCGGGGCTGATTGACGGGGCCGAGCGCACTGTGCGGGGTGCACGTCACGGCGGGCGGAAGAACACCAGTCCGGTGAGCGTGGGCCGCAGGGCGTCCCCGCGCCCGGCCGGCAGGGGCAGGCGGCCGAGCCCGGCGAGCAACTCGGCGTCCGTGGCGCGGGCAATCTGCTCGATCATCATTGCCTCGCCTGCGGTGTGCCCGCCGGCGGCGAAGTCCAGCGCGCGCTCGAGCCGCGCGAGCGTTCCGGCATCGCGCCGCCGCGCCGCCGCCCGGGTGAGCGCGTGCAATCGCGCCACCAGCCGGCGGGCGCACGGCGTGGGCGTCGGCGCGTCCCAGTACGCGGTGCGGACGGCGCGGATGCGGTCGCGGATTGGCGGGCCGAGCGCGTCGAGCGCGCGAGTCACGGCTGCGCGATCGGGCGCGGGCGCGTCGGGCAGGGTCGCCGCGGCGTCGAGGCGCGCCGCGATGAGATCCGGATCCTGTGTGACGCGCCCGCGGGCGTCGCGCCAGAGGAGCCAGGTGCCGACCAGCGCCGGCTCTTCCCCGGACCCCGGCACGATGGACAGCGCGAATCCGGCGAGGACGCCCGCCGCGTCGCTCCGCACCGCAGCCACACCGGCCGAAGCGGGTCCGCCGGCGAATCGATCCGCGATGTCGGCCCGCCACTGCCAGGCGCGCCGGCCGGCGGAGCCGAGCCCCACCTGGGCGGGAAGCGCATCCTTGGCCGCGAGGACCGCGAGCTGCCTGAGCCGCGATTCGACCGCCGGCGCTGGGTGGAACCGGACCAGCTCGACCTCGGCGTGCGCCGACGCCGCGCGGCGGGCCCGGCCTTCGCGCTGCGCCAGCCGCGCCGGCGTCCATGCCAGGTCGTAGTGCACCACCCGCGCGGCGCGGCGCAGGTCGAGCCCTTCCGCGAGTACGTCGGTGGCGACGAGATGCAGCGGCGCAAGCTCGAGCGGAATGTGCGACCGGTTTCGATCCGTCTCCTGTCGCCGCGCGAACCACCCAAGCACCGCGTCCCGCGGCGCGTGCAGCCGGCCGATACCGGCGGCCGCGCCGGTGCACCAGGCGATCGGCCGGGCGGCAAGGTGGTCGCGCAGGTGGCGCACCGTGCCGCGCGCGGCGGCGAAGACGAGCGTGGGGCGGTCGTCATCGAGGAGCTCGGCGAGCTTGGCCACCTTGCCGTCCGGCGCGTCGGCCGCCGCTGCCGCGCGCGACAGCAGCACCTCGAGCGGTGCGAGATCGTCGAGCGCGATCTCGCCGGGCGCGAGTCCGCCGGTGGCGCTGCCGTCAGTCGAACCCAGCATCTCCCAGAGCAGCAGTTGCTCGCCGAGGCCGCCCGTCATGCGCAGCAGCTCGGCACGCGCGGGCTTGAGGCCGGCGCGCTCGGCGTCGCGCGCGTGGAGCAGCAGGCGCCGATAGCGGCGGAGTGCCGCGAGCAGCGCGGCCGGGCTCGACGCGCCGGCGTGCCAGAACACGCCGCGTAGGAGCCCGGCGACGGCGGGGTTTGCGGCCAGTTGCAGTCGATCCAGCTCGCTGAGCAGTGGGAGGACAGCGGTCATGTCCCCATCATCGAGCGGAACGGCGCGCTCCAGAGCGGCAGGGCGCGGGTGTCCTTCCTCGCGTGTGAGCGTGCGGGTGAAGATGACGTGGCCGAGTGCCGCGTGCGCCGGCGAAGTCGTGCCGGATGTGCCGCGGCCGCCCGATGCCCCGGCGTGAGCGCGGACGCGGTGCCCGCGCGGGCCCTGATCGAGCATCGCCGTGAGTGACGGTACGCCGTGCACAGCCAGCGCGTCATCTCGCACGACCAGGCGAAGCTGGTGCGTGACGTCGCTCAGCCGGTTCACCGTCGGCGTCGCCGTGAGCAACAGCGCGCGGCGCCGCACGAGCCAGGGCGCGAGCGCGCGGTAGCGCCGCGTGTCGGGGTTGCGGTAGTGGTGCGACTCATCGATCACGACGAGTCCCATGGCGCCGCAAGGTAGCCCCCCGCGGCTCACCCGCTCGTGCGACCAGACGACGGCGGGCACGCCCAGCCGCCGGGCCGTCCTGCACCACTGGGTCACGAGCGCGGCGGGCACGATGCAACACGCCGGACGCCCGCCGCCGAGCGCCGCGGCCGCGGCGAGCGCCACGTACGTCTTGCCGCTCCCGACCGGGTCCGCCAGCATGCAGCCGTGATGGCGACGGACGGCAGCGACTACGCGCCGCAATGTCCGGTGGTGCTCGGGCCAGAGCCATGCGGGTGCCCCGACGTCCGCTTCGGCGGGTGCCAGGCTCCGCGCAAGCGCCGAGACCACCTCGCGCGCCGGGGCCGCCGGCCCGGCCTCGAGTGCGGTGGCGAGCGGCTCCGGCACCGCGGCCAGCGACTCAGCGACGATCGTCGGCGCCGACGCCATCCACCAGGGCAAGCGCGCGGCGGAGGGCGGGCGTGAGATCGAGATGGCGGGCGGTGATGTCATCGATGTCGCCCTGAATGCGCCGGCCGGTGCACGCGTCACGGGCGAGCGCGGCGAGGTCGGCGTCGGGGAGCACGGCGTCGGGCAGCGGCAACGCGGCCACCACCCCCGCGCTGAAGCGCGCGAATCCGCCGGATGCGGCACTCGCGCCGAGCCGTGCGACCGCGCGAACCCAGGTGCAGTTGAGCCATGCGGCCACGGCGAGCGTGGCGAGCGGATCGGGCGCGGGCGCCACGTAGCAGGTGTTGAGCGGGATCTGATCTTCGGTGTCTGGAGCAAGCAGCGGCGCTGCCGTGAGCCGGCGCGCGAGGTCGGCCCAGACGATCCGGCACCGCGCGGTGGCCGGCGCCGTGCGGAAGAGCGTCCAGGCGGGGCCGCCGGCGTAGTCCGTGCGCGCGCGGAGCCGTTTCTCATGGGCGGACAGGTACGCGTGTGCGAGGCAGGGGAGGGCGCCGAGCGCGCCGCCCGCTTGGTCGCAGGGCCAGAGCAGGCGCGCGTGCCGCCCCGCGCGAAACGGTGCCAGGTCGCGCCCTCGAACGGCCCAGCGAAGCAGCTCGGGCTCGATCGGTGCCCGCGGGTTGAGGAATACCGCGTTGGCGCCGGTCTTGACTCCAAGATGGCAGCCGAGCCGATCGCCGAGGCGAGGATGCGCGGCGCGGATGGCTTGCAACGCGGCTTGGTCCGGCCCGCGGGCCAACACCCACGGCGCGCCGCCCGCAAGCGTCGCCTGCGGCGCCTCCGGCGCCTCGTGCGCAGCGAGCACCGCGCGCACGCAGTGGCCGGGCGGCGGCGCCGACTTGGTCGCGACCAACGCCATCGGATACACCGTGGCCTCGAATGCCGCTTCGGCCCGGCCGGTAAAATCGGCCACCGCGTGCAGCGTGGCCGAGGTGGCGAGCGCATGGCGGGCCCGCGTGCCGTATGCCGCCGTCGCGAGCTTGGCCGGCACCAGCAACGCGAGCGCGCCGCCCGGCCGGGCCAGCTCCCAACTCCGCTCGACAAACGCAAGCGAGAGGTCCGGCCGGTTTGCGAACCCGCGCGACACGCCCGAGCGCCACCAGCGATAGCGCGCCGCAAGCCGGGCCCGCTGCTCCGGCGCGATGCGCTCGGCCCGGACCCACGGCGGATTGCCGACCACGACGTCGAAGCCGCCCGCAGCAAAGACGTCGGCGAAGTGGCTCTCGTAGTGGAACCAGGGGAGCTCGCCCTCGCGCTCGAAGCGGCGCCGCACGAGCCGGAGCGCGCGCCGCTCGGATCTGAGCCCGTCAAGCTCGCTGCGGAGCGCGGTATCGAGCCCCCGCCGCTCACCAAAGAGCGTGCAGCCCCGGCCCTCCTCGATGCACCGGCGGATGCGAGCCGCGAGCCGCGCCTCCGCCGCCGTGAGCGAATCCGCGAACGCGCGTGACTCAGCCCGCCGATGCTCGCGCGCGAGCTCGCGCTTTTCGCGACCGCTCGCCGCGACGAGCCGATGGCGCAGCCGCGCGAGCGCGGCCGAGGCCTCCCGCGTGACCGCGCCGCCGGCGCCGGCGCCGAGTGGATCGATCAAGCTGTCGCCCTGACGCACGAGACAATCGAGATTGGGAAGTGGCTCGATGCGCTCGGGAGCGTCCGCAGGATCGTCGGCGATGACCGCGAGCCAGAGCCTGAGCTCGGTGAGCCGCACCGCTGCGGGATTGAGGTCGACGCCGTAGAGCGAGCGGCGCAGCACCCGGCGCCGCGCCCGCCAGACGGAACGGTCTCCAGCAGCGAGCGTCGCCAGGAGATCGAGCGCGCCGAGGAGAAAGGCGCCGGACCCTACCGCGGGGTCGAGCAGCGTGACGTGGTGCAGGGCCTGCCGCGCCGCCGAGCTTCGTTCATCGAGATGCCGTTCCGCCCGCGGCGCCGCGCAGCGAAGCCGCTCGGCCAGCAACGCCACGAGCCCGGCACGCACCAAGCTTCGCACCAGCGCGGCGGGAGTGTAGAACGTGCCGCTCCGGCTCCGCGCCGCCGGCTCCATCACGCCCTCGAACACCCGCCCCAGCATGTCGGGCGCGATCACGCCCGGACGGCCGGTTTCGCCCGCCGCAAACCGGAACCGCTCGAACAGGTCGTCGAACGCATCGCGCCAGATGGCGCTCGGCAGCGCGACCGGCCAGTGCCGCTCGAGGGGGTGCGGCTCGAAGAGTCCGCCGTTGAGGAAGGGCACGCGGCCGAACCCGCGCGGAAGGCGGGACCGCTCCGCCATCGGGCGATTGAGCGTGCCGAAGAAGAGCGGCCTCAGGAGATCGCGCTCGATCCGCCGCCCGCGGCTCAGGCAGCGGTCCACCTGCCGAGCGAGAAAGTCCGGCTGCCCGTCGAGCCACCCTTTGCTCTGCACGAGATAGAGGAAGAGCACGCGGGTGAGCTGCAGCAGCGCCAGGTTGTGGCGGTCTTCGGCAGGGCAGGGAGCGGGCAGTGCCGCGGCCATCCGCTCGAGCGTGGCGCGGAACGCACGGAAGAACCGCCGCCCCACCGCCTCGCCCGCTAGCGCCTCGGCGGCGTGCGCGGCGGCGGCCAGCGCCCCGCGCACACCGCCGTCATCGGGCCCACGCCGAAGCCGCTCGAGGCACGCGAGGCCGAGGCCCTCGGGCGCATCGAGGCTGCACGCGACGTGGGGGATGTCCCCGAACGCCACGGCCGCGGCGAGCTCTCGCGCCGCGGGCGCGATGGCCAGCACGCCGCCCGTGCGGCCCCAACCCGCGAGCCGCCGCGCCACCGCACGCGCGGCGCGCGGCGCATCGCGCGCCTCGATGCCATACCACGGCAGCTCGCCCGCGCGCCCGACGAGCGCGGCGCGGATCACCAGCCTTTCGGGCCAGGCTCCTTCCTGCCACGCGCCCTCGGGCGCGGGCTCCCACCGCGCTTCGTGGCCCAGCGCCGAGATGAGGCGGGGCAAGTCGTCCAGCCGCTTGAGCGAGGTGAGGACCGACTCGAGACCCACGCGACGGCGGCTCCGCTCCGGGGAGCCCCACGATCGCGGTTGCACCGGGCGGCGTCGGCACCAATCGCGCGCGGGCCGTGGCCGAATAAGTAGAGCCGTCCGGGTTGCGACCGGCCCCGCAACCGCGCTACCATCCCAGTCCTATGACACGCACACTCTTCGCCTGCCTGCTCGCGGCCGGCCTGCCCGTCGCGGCGCGCGCCCAGGCCCCGGCGCCCGACCCCGAGACCGCCACCTTCGTCATCCGCCACGGCGCCGACACGGTGGCCACCGAGCAGGTCTCCCGCACCGCCACCGAAATTCACGGCGAGCTGAGCCTCGCCCACTCCAAGACCGGCACCTCGGAGCGATACCGCGCCGTGGTCGCGCCCGACGCCACCCTGCCGCTGGTCGAGGTGACGGTGGGCGCGAAGGCGCCGAGCCCGCGGGAGCGCGCCCCCATCGAGCAGCGCACCCGCGTCATCTTCAAGGGTGACAGCGTCGCCGTGGACGATGCGAGCCCGGGCGGCCTGCAGACCCGCATCATCGGCACCGAGGCGGGCGCGATGCCGTACCTCAACCTGTCGTTCGGATTGCTGGAGCAGACGCTGCGGCGGAGCGCCACGCTCGGGACTGGCACCGTGAAGGTGCCGCTCTTCAACCTGAGCCGAAGCCACGAGCAGTACGGGGGCCAGACCGTCCCCGCCACGATCACCCGGCTCGGTGCCGACTCGGTAAGCCTCGCGATCGGCTCGGTGGACTATCGGCTCAAGGTGGACTCGACCGGACGCCTCATGGGCGGCGGGATTCCATCTCAGCAGCTCTCGTTCGAGCGAGTCCGCGGGCGCTAGGCCGCGCCCGAATCCGCGTCGGTCCGGTAGACGCGGCCCTTCCACTCCACGTGGCGCGCGCCGCGCCAGGTGGAGCGGGCCGCGATGTAGAGCACCATCGCCGCACCCAGCGGATACGCGAGTCCGTAGATCGGCGGGATTCCCATCCCGAACGACATGAGTGCCCAGAACCCGGCGGTGAGCGCGGCCGCCGCGAGCGCGGCCGGTCCGAGCCCACCCACCGATCCCCCGAGCGCCCAACAGAGGGCGACCACCACCGGCGCCAGCCAGAACCCCATCACGCCGGCCAGCAGCCACGGCATGAGCGCGCGCAGCACCGGCTCCTCGGGAAAGCTGCGCCGGCCGCCCAGGTAGAAGTTCTTCGACCAGCCTTCGATCAGGTGCGCGAGCCCGCGATACATGCGGGTCTCGATGAGCCGCCCCGCATAGGCAAGATGCAGCTTGCGGCCGTGCCGGAGGAACTCCTGCGCCAGCGCCACGTCTTCGGCCACCTCGCCGCGCACCGACTGGTGGGTGCCGGCGGCCTCGTAGCCCGCGCGGGTCACCAGCAGGAACTGCCCGTTGGCGATCACGTCGCGCGCGCGCGTGGCCCGGTTCACCCGCTCCGGATTGTATCGGAGGCCGAGCAGCAGCCAGATTTGAGGCATCACGACCCGCTCCCAGAACGTGTCGCACCGCTGGTGTGCGGCCACGGTGACGAGATCGGCCCGCTCGGCCTCGAGCGCGCCCACGGCGTGCCCCAGGAAATCGGGCTCGTGCCGGGTGTCCGCGTCGGTGAAGGCGACCAGCTCGCCGGCGGCCGCGCGATAGCCCTGCACGCACGCCCACGGCTTGCCGAACCATCCCGCCGGCAGCTCCGCGCCCCGCACGAGGCGGACGCGAGGATCGCCGCCGGCGATCCGCTCCGCAATCGCGGCGGTGTCGTCACTCGATCGGTCGTCCACCACGATGATCTCGAGCTTGGGGTACTCGCTCGCGAGCAGCGAGCGGAGAACCGTCTCGAGCGTGGCGGACTCGTCGCGCGCCGGTATGACGATGCTCACCGTGCGCCCCGAACCGGGCGGCGCATTCGAGAGATCGGGCGTGCCGCGGGCCAGCCGGGGCAGCGTGAAGTAGGGGACCAGCCATGGCAGGGCCGGCCAGAGCTGCGGAAACGTCATGCGGGCCGGAGAGCCTTATTCCGAACGGCGGGGTCAGCGCCGCCGGTGCTGCGAGACGGCGGCCAGCTCGTGCTCGAGCGCGCGGAGCTGACGGCTCACTTCGGCGGCGTCGTACTCGGCGTTGGGTCCCGGCACGCCGTTCTGGGCGAAGAGGGTGGCGATGAGGGCGTCGGTGTAGCCCACCACCGCGACGGCGATGCCCCTATCGATCACGCGGTTGAGCCGCAGCATGATCGCCATCGACTGACGCCCGCGCATGAGCGCGAAAGTGGCGCCGAGGTGGCGGATCAGAAGCTCGCGCAGATACTGCAACTCCTCCACCACTTCGCCGGCGGCAAGGCCGCGGGCCGACGCCACCCGGCCGTAGTGCTCGCACACGTGAATCCAGACGGCCTTGACCTCCCGCCGGAGGGGGCCGACCATTTCGTTCATCGTATTTATGATGAGGCGGAATTCCTGCTCGACTGTCGCACGCGGGATCGCGGTGGTTGCGGTAAGTCGGTCGCCGAGCCAATCGGCCCACTGCGAGACCATGACCTCCCGCGCCTCCGCAATCACGCGACCGGCGGCGAGCATCGCGGGCTGCGAAGCGCGCACTGCCGCTCTCCCTGTTGAGGCGCCGGCAAAGTTAACCTCGGAGTGAGGATGGGGTCAAAAGCCGTCATCCGTCCGCCGCGCCTCGCCGCGGGGTGCCGCGTCGCGCTCATCGCACCCTCGGGGCCGCTCCCCGAGCGCGACGATCACGCTCGCGCAGCCGAGCTCTGCCGCGCATTGGGCTACGAGCCGGTGCCAGGGCCCAACGCTGCCCGCCGGCACGGTTACCTCGCGGGCACCGACGCCGAGCGGCTGGCCGATCTCAACGCCGCGCTCGGCGACGGTTCGATCGACGCCGTCTGGTGCCTTCGCGGCGGCTATGGACTCACCCGCATTCTGGACGGCGTCGATTTCGCAGCGCTCGCGCGGCGGCCCAAGCCGGTCGTCGGGTTTTCCGACGTGAGCGTGTTGCTCAATGCCATCACCGGCGAGACCCGCGTCGTCGCCTTTCACGGCCCCACCGCGCGCCAGCCGCTCGGCGCGTTCACCCGCCGCCACTTCGAGCGCGTGCTCGGCTCGGCGGAGCCGGCCGGCCGGCTGGAGCGCGTCCCGCCCCCGCCCGACGTGCTGGCGCCCCGCGCGCCGCGCATCGCCACGCTTCGCGGGGGCCGCGCCGAGGGCCCGCTCGCGGGCGGCAATCTTTCGCTGCTCCAGTGTCTCGTCGGCACCCGCTGGTTTCCCGATCTCGCCGGCGCGCTCCTGTTCCTGGAGGACGTGGGCGAGGAGCTGTACCGCATCGACCGCATGCTCTCGCATCTGCGGCTTGCGGGCGTGCTCGCCGGCGTGGCAGGTGTGGTCGTGGGACAGTTCACCGAAATGCCTCGCGCTTCCGATGGCGGCCTCGATCTCGACGATGTGCTCGAGCACTATCTGGCGCCGCTCGGGGTGCCCGTCGCACGCGGATTTCCCATCGGACACATGGACGAGCAGTGGACCCTCCCGCTCGGCGTGCGCGCGCGGCTCGATGCCGATGCCGGCGAGCTCGCGCTGCTCGACCCCGCGGTGGCCTGAGCCCGCACCGCACCGGTACATTCGATGCATGGCCACGCCCACGCTCACCCGGCACACGCTTCCCGGCGCCCTCGGCGAGATCCTGATCGACGTGCGCGCCGGCGGGCGCGCATCGCCCCGTGCGGCGGTGGTCGTGATCCCCGGGTTCAAGGGCTTCAAGGATTGGGGCATGTTCCCGCCGCTCGGCGAGCGCCTCGCCGCCGCGGGATTCACCGCGGTGTCGCTCAATCCGAGCGGCAGCGGCGTCGACGATAGCGGCGAGTTCGTCTGGCCCGAGCGCTTCGGCCACAACACCTTCTCCGCCGAGCAGGCCGATGTAGCCGCGGTGCTCGGCGGGCTCGCGGCCGGCGCCTTCGACATCGCGCCGCCCACGCGCATCGGGCTCGTGGGCCACTCCCGCGGGGGCGGCGCGGCCATTCTCACCGCCGCGCGCGACGCACGGGTGCGCGCGCTCGTCACCTGGGCCGCGATCTCGACCGTGGAGCGGTGGACCGATCGCGCGGAACTCGACCAGTGGCGCGCGGCCGGGCGACTCGACGTCATCAACAGCCGCACCGGCCAGGTGCTGCCGCTCTATCTCGACGTGCTGGACGATGTCGAGCGCCATGCGCACGGCGCGCTCGACATTGTCGCCGCCGCCGCGCAAATCACGGCGCCCTGGCTCCTCATCCACGGCACCGACGATCCATCGGTCCCATTTATCGAGGCCGAGCGCCTCGCACGCGCGCAACCTGCCGCCCGCTTCGTCCCCGTCGAGGGCGCCGCGCACACCTTCGGCGCCGCGCACCCCTGGCGCGGCTCGACGCCGGCGCTCGATCTCGTGATGACGGAGACGGTCTCCTGGCTCAGCCGCCACCTGCTCTAGCCGCCCGCGTCGGAAGCATCTGTCCGCCCGTCCGCCTGTCCGCCCGTCTATTATTTCCCCATGCCCATCTACGATTTCCGCTGCGCCGCCTGCGGCGCCGAGTTCGAGCGACTGGTTCGCACCGACACCAACGTCGCCTGCCCGAGCTGTGACGGCCGCAAGGTCGAGCGCCTCATGTCGCTCCCTGCACCGCCCGCATCGGCCGGCAAAGCGGCCGATTTCAGCAAGCTCGGTCCGCCGCCCGGCGGCGGCTGCTGCGGCGGCGCGTGCCATTCACACAGCCACTGAGCGAGCCGTTCGCCGGGATCGCTGATCGTCTCGCGCAGCACGCGCCGCACGAGGCCACCGATTCCGGTGCGCTGTGGGCGGCGGTGGCACTCGTGCTCGTACCCGGGCCGGTCTCGCTGCTGCTCATCCGCCGCGCGGAGCGCGAGGGCGATCCCTGGTCCGGTCAGGTGGGTCTGCCCGGAGGTCGGCGGAGCGCCGCCGACGCCGACCTGCTCCGCACGGCAATGCGCGAGACGAGGGAAGAGGTGGGTCTCGCGCTCGACTCCGCCCGCCCGCTCGGCCGGCTGGACGACATCGCGCCCATGACGCCTACGCTCCCGCCCATTGCCGTTCGCCCATTCGTCTTCGCGCTCGACCGCCGCCTGCCCCTCACACCGAACGGCGAGGTCGCCTCGGCCCACTGGATTGAGCTCGGCCGGCTCTTCGCACCGGATGCGATGCGCGAGACCGAAGTTGCCATCCGCGGCACCCGCCGCGTGGTCCCGGCCTATCTGGTCGATGACCTCGTCGTCTGGGGCATGACCCACCGGATACTGGGACTCCTCTCCCGCACGCTCGCCGAGTAGTCGTCCCCGGCGTGACCCTTGCCGTCACGTTGACCTAAGCACGCGCACATTCTATTATTAGGCTGGCCTAATTATTGGATTCGCATGAACGCACTCGCCGGCTCCGATACCCTGACCCGATCGGTCGAGGACTACCTCAAGGCCATCTACCGGCTCTCGCCCGAGGGGCAGCCCGCGTCTACCAGCGATATCGCGCACCTCCTCGAGCTCTCCGCACCTTCCGTGAGCGGGATGGTGAAGCGCCTCTCGGAGCAGGGGCTGCTCGAGCACCTGCCTTACAAGGGCGTCCAGCTCACCCCCGAAGGCCGCCGCGCCGCGCTCCGCATGGTGCGCCGCCATCGGCTCATCGAGGCCTACCTCGTCGGCTTTCTCGGATACTCCTGGGACACGGTGCACGACGAGGCCGAGCGCCTCGAGCATTCGGTGTCCGACACGCTCGTCGAGCGCATGGCCGCCGCGCTCGGCAACCCCGGCGCGGATCCCCACGGCGACCCGATCCCGGCACCCGACGGCTCGGTCGACGAGCTGGTCGGCATTCCGCTCGCCGACGTGCCGGCGGGAGACACGGTCGAGCTTCGCCGCGTCGACGTCCGCTGGCCCGACCGGCTCCGCTATCTCGCTTCCATCGGTCTCCAGCCCGGCGCGTCGGTGACCGTTGTGGATCGGCAGCCGTTCGACGGCCCCATCACGCTCAACGTGGACGGCATCGAGCGCGTGATCGGCCACGAGCTGGGGCGCGCGCTCTACTGCTCGCCTGTCGAACCGACGCGGGAATCGGCACCCGACTCCCGATGACCGCGACCACGGCCCGCCCGCCCGACGCGGCAGGCTGGCGCTATCCGCGCCACACCAAGAGCCTGCCCGAATCGCACGGCACCGTGGAGGTGCCCAAGGGCATCGCGTTCTGGCGCAAGGCGCTCGCCTTTGCCGGCCCGGGCTACATGGTGGCGGTGGGCTACATGGACCCGGGCAACTGGGCCACCGATCTCGCCGGCGGCGCCGGGTTCGGCTACACGCTTCTCAGCGTGATCCTGCTCTCCAATCTGATGGCGATCCTGCTCCAGGCGCTCGCCTTGAAGCTCGGGTTAGTGACCGGGCGCGATCTGGCGCAGGCCTGTCGCGACGACTACTCCCGCCCCGTGAGCTTCATGCTCTGGGTGCTCTGCGAGATTGCAATCGCCGCCTGCGACCTGGCCGAGGTGATCGGCTCCGCGATCGCGCTCAACCTGCTCTTCGGGATTCCGCTCATATGGGGCGTGTGCCTCACCGCGCTCGACGTGCTGCTCATCCTTCTCTTGCAGCACCGCGGCTTCCGCTGGCTCGAGGCGTTCGTCATCGCGCTGGTGGCCACGATCGGGCTCTGCTTTGCCGTCGAGCTGGCGCTCGCGCGCCCCGCGCTCGCGGCGGTTGCCGCCGGCCTCGTGCCGACCACGCGGATCGTCACCGATCCGGCGATGCTCTACATCGCGATCGGCATCCTGGGTGCCACCGTGATGCCCCACAACCTTTACCTGCACTCGTCGATCGTGCAGACCCGCGCCGTGGCGCCCGAGCCCGCCGCGCGGCGCGAGGCCATCCGCTTTGCGACGCTGGATTCGACGCTGGCGCTGCTCTTCGCCTTCTGCATCAACGCGGCGATCCTCATTCTCGCCGCGGCGACGTTCCATCTGACCGGCCACCAGGACGTGGCCGACATCGGCAACGCCTATCATCTACTCACGCCGCTGCTGGGTACCACGCTTGCGAGCGGGCTCTTTGCCATCGCACTTCTCGCCTCGGGGCAGAACTCCACGATCACGGGCACGCTCGCGGGGCAGATCGTGATGGAAGGTTTCCTCGACATCCGGCTGCCGCCCTGGCTCCGCCGGCTCATCACCCGGCTCATCGCCATCGTGCCGGCGGTGATCGTGACCGCGCTCTACGGCGAGCGCGGCACCGGTGCGCTGCTCATCCTGAGCCAGGTGATTCTGAGCTTGCAGCTCTCGTTCGCGGTGATTCCCCTGGTGAAGTTCACCAGCGACAAGCGTAAGATGGGC
Source organism: Gemmatimonadales bacterium (assembly GCA_036279355.1). Lineage (NCBI taxonomy): Bacteria > Pseudomonadati > Gemmatimonadota > Gemmatimonadia > Gemmatimonadales > Gemmatimonadales bacterium. The sequence continues at coordinate 17,620 of DASUJH010000049.1, read as the reverse complement.
GGCTTTGCCAACGGGCCGTTGCTCCGCGCCTCGGCCTGGGCGGTCGCGGTGGCGATCGCGGCGCTCAACGGCTGGCTGATTCTCCAGACGTTGCGGTCCTGGCTGGGCTGAGCGGTCCGTGATCCGCCGCACGTGACGCGCATCACCGCTCCGCTGTGCCGCGACCGGTAACCTCGCGCCCATGGACCTCAACGGACCCAAGATCAAGATCGCGCGCCGGCTCGGCATCACGCTCACGCCCAAGTCGGCCAAGTACCTCGACCGGCGACCCTACCCCCCGGGCCAGCACGGCCAGAGTCGCCGGCCCGGCAAGCAGTCGAACTACAAGCGCCAGCTCCTGGAGAAGCAGCGGCTCCGCGCCCAGTACAACATCGGCGAGCGCCAGCTTCGGAACTATTTCATCCGTGCCGCGGCCATTCCGGGCAACACGGCCGGCACGCTGGTGCAGCTGCTCGAGACCCGGCTCGATGCGGTGGTGCTCCGCGCCGGCTTTGCCCGCACCGTCTTCGCCGCGCGCCAGTACGTGCGCCATGGACACATTCTGGTGAATGGCCGGCGGACGAGCGTGCCAGCCTACGAGGTGCGGCCGGGCGACGTGGTCTCGGTGGCGGAGCGGAGTCGCGGCATTCCGCAGATCGTGGATGCCACTCGCGCCGGGGGCAAGCCGCCCGGCTATCTCGAGGTCGAGCCCGAGGCCTTCCGCGTCCGTTTGAGAGAGCTGCCGTCGGCCGATCAGGTGCCCATCGTCTGCGCGTTGCCGCTCGTCATCGAGTACTACTCGCGGTGACGCTCTCGTCACGGTGACTATCTCGGCCCGGTGACGCTCTCGCCACGCGGGCTCCTGCTCGCGCGCGAATGATCCGCCGGGCGCCGGCCGATCCGTTACGTTTCGGCATGGCGTCACCCCAATCTCGCATTTGCGCCGATCCGCTCACTCGGGCGCTCTCCGAGCAATTCGGCCTCGCCAGCTTCCGCCCCGGCCAGCGTGAGGCCGCCGAGGCGGTGCTCGAAGGGCGCGATCTCGTCGCGGTGATGCCCACCGGGGCCGGCAAGTCGCTCTGCTTCCAGCTTCCCGCGCTACTGCTCGACGGCACCACGGTGGTCATCTCGCCGCTCATCGCCCTGATGAAGGACCAGGTGGATCGCCTCCGTGTGCACGGCATCGGCGCGGCCGCGGTGCATTCCGGCCTGGCACCCGCCGAGCGCGACGCGGCCGAGCAGGCGCTGGCCGGCGGTCGCCTCCGGCTCGTGTACGTCGCCCCCGAGCGGCTCGGCAGCCCGTCGTTCAGGGCGGCGCTCGCGCGCGCTCGTCCCGCGCGGCTCGTCGTCGACGAGGCGCACTGCATCAGCCAGTGGGGTCACGATTTTCGTCCGGACTACCGCCGCCTCGCCGGCCTCAAGTCCGAGCTCGGCGTCGCGGCGGCGGCGTTCACTGCCACGGCGACGCCGGCCGTCCGCGCGGATATCGCAGAGCAGCTTGGACTCGAGCGGCCGGTCGAGCTGGTCACCGGCTTCGAGCGGCCCAACCTCACGCTCGCCGTCGAGAGCTGCCGCACCTGGGCGGACAAATCGGCCGCCATCCGCCGGCTCCTCGATGCGGTCGGCACGCCGGGTCTCCTCTATGCCGCCACCCGCAAGAACGTGGAGCGGTGGGCCGAATTTCTCGAAAGCCTCGGCCTCCGCGCCGGCCGATACCACGCGGGTCTGCCGGACGAAGAGCGGACCCGCGTGCAGGAGGATTTCCGCCACGGCCGGCTCGACGTCGTGGCGGCGAGCAATGCATTCGGCATGGGCATCGACAAGGCGGACCTCCGCTTCGTGGTCCACGCCGATGTGCCCGGCAGCATCGAGGCCTATTACCAGGAGGCCGGGCGCGCGGGCCGCGACGGTCTTCCCTCGCGCTGCACGCTGCTCTTCTCGCCGGCCGACGTGCGCACCCAGGAGTTCTTTCTTGCGGGGGCCAATCCGTCGCCCGCGGTGCTGCGCGAGGTGTGGAGCTGGCTCGCCGCCGACACCACCGACGAGGAGATCGAGCGCCGCACCGGTGGCGACGCGCTCGCTCGTATGGCCGCGGCCGGAGCCGCGCGGTTGCTCCGGCGCCTCGCCGATGCGCGCGGGCGCCGGCCGGGCGAGGGCGACTTGCCGGTGGATCTGGCACAGCAGCACGCCAAGGCGGAGCGCGACCGCGAGCGGCTCGATACCATGCTCCGCTACGCGTTCGGCCGAGTCTGCCGTACGCGCTTCATCTACGACTACTTCGCGGGCGCCGCGCGAGGTGGCGCGGCGCCTCGCTGCGGCACCTGCGACATCTGCCTGGGCTGGCATCGCGCGGCCGGCCGGCCGCTCACCGACCTGGAGTACGAGCGGGTGCGCATCGCGCTCTCGGGCGTGGGCCGTCTCTCGGGCCGCTTCGGGGTGGAGCGGATCGCGCAGATGCTCATCGGGAGCCGCACGCGCGAGGTCGTGAGCCGCGGGCTCGACCGAATCCCGACTTATGGCCGGCTCGACTCGATGCGGCTCGACGAGGTGAAGGAGCTGCTGAGCATGTTGGCCGACGTGGGTTTGCTCGAGCGGCGGGGACTCGAAGGCGGCCGGCCGGGAATGAGCGTGCTCGCGCTCACGCCGGAGGGGCGCGAAGTGGCGCTCGGCGCCGTGCGGCCGGAGCTGCCGTTGCCGTCGCGCACAGCGGCGAAAACATCCCGTGCCACGTCCGGCAGATCGTCGGCCGGCTTCGCTACAGCGCCTGCCAGCTCCGATCCGCCTTCCGCCGCACCCGACCCTGATCTGGTCGCGCGGCTCAAGGCCTGGCGTACGGCTGAGGCGCGGGCGCGCGGCGTGCCGCCGTACGTCGTCTTCGCCGACCGGGCGCTGGAGGCCATCGCGTCCGCGCGTCCGGAAACGAGACCAGCGCTGCTGGCGGTGAAGGGGGTTGGTCCGATGAAACTCGAGGCCTACGGAGACGCGGTGCTCGGAATCGTCAGCGCACCGGCTCCGAGTCCGCCAACGGAGGAAACTCCTCTGCTTCGAGCGGAGCCGCCGCGCCCTGCGAGCGCTCCATCGCGTCCAGCAGGCGCGCGATGAACCGGTCGCGCTGCTGGCGCATCTCCGCCGGCTCGCCGGCATAGGTCCGCTCGACCATCTTGATGAGCCGCTGCCGATCTTCGGTCGAGAGGTGGCGCCAGCTCGCGAGCTTGCCCCACAGCTCCTCGTGCACCTGGAGCATCTCGTTCATGAAGATCCCCGGCCCGCGCGATCCCGCGTTCATCACCTGCGAGAGGTACGGGCCGCCCACGGCCCACGCGAGCGCCGGCCCGAGCGAAACCAGCCGATCCACGTCTTCCAGCTCCATCACGCCGTCGAGCACGAGCCCAATGCACTCGCGCCAGACCGCGGCCGCGATCCGCATCGTCGCCGTGCCCGGCACCTCGCGCTTGAGCAACACCGTCCGGCGGTCGAGCGAGTCGAGCCAGCGTTGAACCTTGACCGTGCAGAACGGATCGGTGAGCGGGCCGGGGATGACCTCGACCAGCGGGATCAACTCGACGGGATCCATCGAATAGGCCACCAGGAAGTGCCCCGGCCGCCGGAGCCGGCCGCAGAGCGCGCTGGCGGACATGGTGCTCGTGTGGCTCACCGTGATCGCCGACTGCGGCGCCACCTGCTCGATCTGCTCCAGGAGTCGCTGCTTGGCCGGCAGGTCAAGGGGCATCACGTCGAGCACCCAGTCGGCGTCGCCCACGGCGTGGAGCAGACTCCGGCCCACCCGCATCGTGGCCACCGCGCCGGCGGCCACCAGCGGGTCCGCCCGGCCGAGATCGGTGAGCCGGCGGATGCGGTCGCCCACCTCGTTCCACGCCTTTTGCAGCAGCGCGGACTCGGGGTCGTAGAGCGACACCGGCCACCCGCGGCTCAGCGCCAGCGCGGCCCAGCCGCGCCCGCGGTGGCCCGCGCCGATCACAGCGACGCGCGGTGGCTCTTCTCCTGCCATGCCGCCCCCATGCAGAGGGTGGATAACGCGTGACGTTGTAGGACGTTACAGACCAGCTCCCGTGCTCCGAACAGCCCGCCGCCGCCCCCAGTCCCGCCGCGCCAACCCTCCGCGTGAGCGCCGGCCGCCCTTTCTCATCGTTGCGGCGATTCTTTTCGCGTGGATGGCGCCCGTGACGGCGGCGGCCCAGCTTCCAGGTGTGGCGGTCGAGCGGTCGCTCGCGCAAGACTTGGGCCTTCGGGTGGGTGATACGCTGCGCCTGGGCCCCACGCCTGATTCGCTCCGGATGCATGCGGTGGTCGCCGCCGTGTACGAGCCCGCCGCGGACCCGTCCACCATCACCCGCCGCGAGCGCCATCTGCGCCTGCACCTGCCCGCCCTCGCCCGGCTCCTGGGCGCGCCGGATCGGGTGGACCGGTTCGGCGTCGCGCTCGACTCGGGTGTGACGCCCGCGCGCGCCGCCGCGTTGCTCAACCGCGCCGCGTTCGGATTCCGCGCCTATCCGTCCGCCCAAATCGCGAGCGAGAGCTCCGAGACCTTTCTCGTCGTGAGCCGGTTCCACCGCGCCATCGCCGTCATCACGACAGCCGCGGGCGCGGTCTTCCTGCTCTGCATCATGCTGCTCAAAGTCGAGGAGCGCCGGCTCGACGCGGCGGTCATGCGGTTCGTGGGCGTCCGGCGGCGCACGATCTTCGCGGCGCTCCTCATCGAGGCCGCCGCCATCGCGGTGCTGGGCTCGCTCGTGGGCGTGGCCTTCGCGTACGTGGCCGGCGCCGCGACCAACGCCTACTACCGCCGCTTCTTCGATACGACGCTCACGTTCTCGCTCGTGACACCGGGCATCGTAGCCTTCGGCGTGGCGCTCTCGCTGGCGCTCGGCCTCGGGGCGGGCGCCATCGCGGCATGGCGCCTCGTGCGCACGCGGCCGCTCGTGCTGTGGGGGCGCGGGTGACCGGCCTCGGCGCCGGGTGGCGCAACCTGCGGCGGCACCCGCTGCGTTCCGCGCTCTCCATCGCCGGCATCGCCGTCGCGTCGGCAATGCTGCTCGACATGGTGCTGTTGAGCGGCGGGATCGAGCGCTCCTTCGAGCGGCTCCTGCTCGGGCGCGGTTTCCAGATCCGCATCAGCCCCAAGGGCACGCTCCCGTTCGACACCGAAGCGACGCTCTCGAATGCCGATCGCGTCGTCGCGGCACTCCGCGCCGATCCCGACGTCGCGCAGGCGGGCGGGATGCTCGGCGCGTCGCTCTACGCCCGGACTCGCGATTCGCTCGCCACCCTCTTCGGCTACGGCGTGGACCCGGCCGCGCAGTCGCTCTACACACTGCTCCGGGGCCGCGATCTCACGGCAGGTGATACGACGGGTATCCTCCTGAGCGAGCCCGCGGCCCGTGCCATCCACGCGGCGTTGGGCGACACGGTGCGCATCGCCGGCCGCCTCGACCCGCAGATGGCGCACGCCGGAGTGAATCGCCCGCTCGCCGTGCGCGGCATCGTGCGCTGGCTCTATGACTATCGTGGGCAGCGCTCGGTGGGCTTGACGCTGCTGCTGATGCAGCGGATAACCGATCCTGCGGGCGGCGCCGCGGGCGGCGCGGCCGAGGCGCGGGCGTCGGCGATCGTCGTCCGGGTGCGCGACGGCGCGAGCGTGCCCGCCGTTGCGGCGCGGCTCCGTGCCCGGTTTCCGCGGCTCGAGGTGAACAGCGTGGCCCAGCTGGTCGAGGAGTTTCGCGGGCGTCTCACCTACTTCCGCCAGCTTGCCTACATCCTCGGCGCCATCAGTCTGCTGGTCGCGGTGCTGCTCATCGGGACGCTGCTCACCATCACGGTGAACGAACGCCTGGGCGAGATCGCCACCCTCCGCGCCATCGGCGTGAGCCGGGCCCACGTGGTGCGCCAGGTGCTCGGCGAAGGCGCCACGCTCACGCTTCTGGGCGGCGCGCTGGGCGTGCTCCTCGGCGTAGTCACCGCGCATTATCTGGACGGAATCCTCACCAGCTTCCCGGGCCTCCCGGCGGCGATCTCGTTCTTCGTACCCGAACCGCACGCGCTCGCGCGCGCGGGTATCGCGCTGGTCCTTGCCGGCTCGCTCGCGGGCCTCTACCCCGCCTGGCTCGCCGCCGCCGCGCCCATCGCGGCGACGCTCCGCGCGGAGGCCCCATGACCCTGCTCGTCGGTTGCGAGCTGCGAAAGGACTACCCGATGAACGGGCAGACGGTGCACGCGCTCCGCGGCGTGAGCCTCGCGGTCGAACCCGGCGAATACGTGGCGATCGCCGGCCCGTCAGGCAGCGGGAAGTCCACGCTGTTGCAGCTCCTGGGCGGCATCGACGCCGCGTCGTCCGGCTGGGTCGAGCTTCGCGGCACCCGGTTCGATACGCTCTCCGACCGCGAGCTCACGCGCCTCCGGCTGCACCAGCTCGGGTTCGTGTTCCAGCGCTTCCACTTGCTGCCGGTGCTCACCGCGCGCGAAAACGTCGAGCTGCCCATGGCCGAGGCGGGCGTCGCACGGGCGGAGCGGCGGCGGCGCGCGCTCGAGCTGCTGGAGTACGTGGGGCTCGCCGAGCGGGCAGACCATCGCGCCACCCAGCTCTCGGGCGGGGAAATGCAGCGGGTCGCCGTGGCGCGCGCGCTCGCCAACCGGCCCGCACTCATCCTGGCGGACGAGCCCACCGGCGAGCTGGACGCCGCCACCGGCCAGGAACTGCTCGCCCTCTTCCGCCGCCTCAACGCCGACGGCGCCACGCTCGTGGTCGTGACCCACGACGAGCGGCTCGCGGCCGAGGCCGGGCGAGTGGTTCACATGCTCGACGGGCGAATCGTGAAATGATCCTGACGCTCGCCTTGCGCCATCTCCGTGTGCGCAAGCTCCGCTCCCTCTTCCTCCTCGCGGGCTTCTCGCTCGGCGTCGGCGTGATGATCGTGCTGCTGTCGGTGGGCGAGGCGATGCTCGAGCAGTCGCGTGACGTGGCGCTCGTCGGCGGCGGCGAGGTCACTGTGCTCCCCCAGGGGATCGACGTCGAGGCGATGCGGACCGGCGGCGTCGGCGGGATGTTCTTCGGCATCGACCGCGCGCGGTTCCTCACCCGGCAATTTCTTGGCGGACCGCGGCATGCGGGCATTGTTCGCGCGGTCTCTCCCGCCATCGAGAACAAGCTGCTCTACGTGGCGCGAGCCGGGGTGGGCGCCGTGCATCCGGACTTGCCGCGCGTGCTTGCGGTACGCGCGGGCGGCGAGATCCCCAGCCGCGCCCGCGCCGTGGGCACCCGGCTCGATCTTCTCGCCGGCACCTGGACCGATTCGCCCGCGGACTCGGAGTACGTCGCGCCCACCGCGCAACAGCTCTATGACGAGCTGGACCGGTTTCATCTGCCGGCGATGCCCGATTCCACTTGGGCCGAGTGGGATTACTTCAACGTCGTCGCCGGCCCGCGCGAGTGGTGGTACGTCACGTTTCTCGTCGGCGGTGAAGTGCCGGCGGGGCCCTGGGGCGGGCAGTTGCTCATCACCCATCACACGCCCGCCGGCGAGTATCAGCGCTTCACCGCTCGCATTCCTCCTGCGGCGATCGCCCTGGACACGGCCGCGGCCGACCTCCGCCTGGGCACGAGCAGCGTGCGGCAGCGGGATGGCGTCTATCACATCGAGGCGAACGCCGCCGGACAAGCCGGCAGGGTGCTGCTCGAGCTCGAGATCCATCCGGTCGCCCGCCGCTACTTCCCACCGGTCGAGCTCCGATCCGACGAATTCCTCTCCGGCTACGTGGTGCCGGCGCTCGCGGCCACCGCGGCGGGTCGGGTCTGCGTGGCCACGCGCTGCACCGCGGTTGCAGGCGCGCCAGCGTACCACGACCACAACTGGGGCGTCTGGCGCGATGTGACCTGGGAGTGGGGTGCCGCCACGGGTCGATGGGCCAGCATTCTCTATGGCGGGGTGCGTGCGCCCGGCAGCGCCGAATCCGGCGCGCCCTTCTTTCTGACCCTGGTGGATTCGCTCGGCGTGCGGCAGGTGCTGCGGTTCCGGCGGATACTGTACGAGGGCGCCGAGCCCGCTTCGGGGCTCGCAGGCGTCGCGGCGCCCAAGCGGTTCGAGCTGCTCGCCGCGCGTGAAGCCGACACCGTGATGGTCAAGGTGGACGTCGAGAGCGCGCTGGCGTCGCCCATGCGCGCGGAGGGCATAGGGCGCGCCTTCGTGCAGATGCGCGGCCGGTTCACCCTTTCCGGAACGGTGGCCGGCCGGGCAGTTGCAGACTCGGGCAGCGGCTTCTTCGAGACCTACACGCGGGCACGCTGAACGGGGCGGCTGTAAGTTTCGGCCATGCCCACGTCAGCCGAAGCTTCCGACGCGACCCGCTCGCTCGGCCGCGCCCTGGTCGACACCTTCGGGCGGGGGTGGAGCAGCGGCGACACCGAACTTCTGATGTCGGTCTTCGCCTCCCAGGCCGTGTTCATCGAAACCCCATTCTCGTCACCACTTAACGGATCGGAGGCCATTCGGTCGTACTGGCAGGACGTACCGCTGCACCAGTCGGAAATCAGCTTCTCGTCGGGCGAAATCTTCAGCGTAGGCCCCTGGTTCTCGGCGGAGTTCAGGTGCGTGTTCCGCCGCCGCAGGACCGGCGAATGGGTCGACGCCCGCGGGGCGATGTTCTGTGAGACGAACGGCGAAAAGGTGAGCGAGATGCGGATGTACTGGCACCGTTCCCCGGCGGGCCAGGGGTCATGAAATCCAATTGCCCTTGCGGGCGGCCCCCGGTCCGGATAAATCGCGATATGGTAGAGATTTCCCGGAGGTACCCATGATCTCCGCCCTGTTGGTCCCACTCGCCTTGCTGGCCGGTCCGGCCGCTGCGCCGGCCTCTCCGGCCGCGCGCGCCGACGATCCGGCCATCCGCCTCTGGCTCAGCGATGACGCCAGGTACGTGCGTGGCGATGAGGTGAAAGTTCAGGTCCGCACCCGCGACGACGGATACGTCGTCGTGCTGCGGGTGGATACCGACGGGCGGCTCCGGGTGCTCTTTCCGCTCGATCCGGGCGACGACAACTTCGTCCGCGGCGGCGACAAGTTCGAGGTCAAGGGCCGCGGCGACCGCCAGGCGTTCCGGGTGGATGCCGGCTCGGGGCAGGGCGCGGTGTACGCGGCGGTCTCGCCCGATCCGTTCCAGTTCACCGAATTCGTGGCGGGCGACCATTGGGACTTCCGGGCGCTCAACGACGTACGGATCGGCAATGATGTCGAGGCGGACATCAACGACTTCGTCCGCCGCATCGCCACGCGCGACTATGACTACGACCTCATGCGTTACGACGTCTACGACCGCGTGGCGTACGACCAGATGTACGGCGACAACTACTACGGGTCCACCTACCTGTACCCGTCGTACGGGCTGGGCTGCTTCGGCTACTGGAACTGCGGGTACGCGCCGTTCGGCACGAGCATCGCGGTCGCGATCAACTTCGGGCACCCGCACCGCCGGTTCTTCTACGATCCGTTCTTCTTCGATCCGTTCTTCAACCCGTTCTTCCCCGGCTTCTTTTCGCCGTCGCCCTTCTTCTTCCATCCGCATTTCCGCAACCCGCACGTGTTCCGGCCGCCGTACGTTTTCGGCGGGCCGCGGGGCGGCTTCTTCAATCCGCCCTGGCGCCGGCGTGATCCGGGCGTCTCGCTCGCAAGCTCGAGCTATCTCTTCGGCCACGATTACGGGCCGGGGCGGCTCATCGGCTCGAGCTATTCCGGCGGGTCGACGTTCCTCGGCGGTCGGACCACGGCGCGACGCTCGAACGAGCCGCGCTCGCTCGACATGACACCGACGCGCGCCGGCGGGCGCCGCCGGAACGCCACCGGGCCAGCGCCTGTGCGGGCACCTGATGGACAGCGGGTCCAAAGCGGACGGGTGCCGGCGCCGGCTCCCGCGCCCACGTCCGCCGGGTCGGCGCCGCTGCCGGTTCGCGTCGGTTCGCCGGCGCGTGCGCGGGGTCCCGTCGGCGAGCCGCGCCGGCTCAATGATGATGGCGACGGCTCCAGCGGGTTCTCGATACCCCACGAGCAGCAAGAGATGGGTCTGGCCCCGCGCGGCCGCCGCGCCAACGCCGACATCGGCGATGACGGCGACGTGCGTGACGACGGGAGCGCGGACGGATACGAGCTGCCGCGCGTCTACCAGCCGCACACGCCGGAGCGCCGCCCCGTCGAGGCACGCCCGGCCGAACCCCGAGCCCGCGAGCCGCGCTCGGCGGAGCCTCGGCCCATCGAGCGGCCCGCGCCTTCGGCGCCGCGGATGGAGTCGCCCCGCCGGATGGAGCCGCGCCCCGAGGCTCGGCCGCAGATGGATCCTGGGCGCCGCGCAGGGCCGGAGATACACATGTCCGCGCCTCGCGGCCCTGCCGGCGGTGGCGGAGGCCGCCGGGCATCACCGAGGCGCTAAAGCGCCAGCCGCCGTTTTGCCCAGGTCATGGCGCCGGCGCCGTCATCAGTTGACGGCGCCGGCGCTCTGTCTACCAGACCTGCGCCCGCACGCTGTCCGGCCGCACCATCGGGTCCCCCGCCTTGCAGCCGAACGCCTTCGCGAACTCCGGCATGTTCGAGAGTGGACCGTTCGCACGGTACTTGGGCGGGGCGTGCGGATCGGTGCGGGCGAGGAGCTGCGCATATTCCGGACGATACTTGCCGCGCCAGATCTGCGCCCACGCGAGGAAGAACCGCTGGGGCCCGGTGAAGCCATCGATGGGCGCGGGCTCCTTCCCATGCAGTGAGCGCTGGTACGCGGCATACGCGATCGTGAGCCCGCCCAGGTCGGCGAGGTTCTCGCCCAGAGTGAGCTGGCCGTTTACATGGATGGTGTCCACGGCGACGTAGCCGTCGAACTGCCGGCGCACCACCTGGGCGCGCGCGTTGAATGCGTCGTTGTCGGCGTCCGACCACCAGCCGCTCAGATTGCCCTGCGCGTCGTACTGCCGGCCCTCGTCGTCGAAGCCGTGGGTCAGCTCGTGGCCGATGACGGACCCCATCCCGCCGTAGTTCACCGCGTCGTCCGCATTGGGATCGAAGAACGGCGGCTGCATGATGCCCGCCGGGAAGACCACCTCGTTGATCGGCGGGTAGTAGTACGCGTTCACCGTCGGCGGCGTCATGCCCCACTCGGTGCGGTCCACCGGCTTGCCGATCTTGGCGAGCTCGCGCCGGAACTCGAACGCATCGGCGCGGTCGAGGTTGCCGGCGTAGGAGTCGGTCCCGACGGCGAGCGTGGAGTAATCCCGCCAGTGGTCGGGGTAGCCGATCTTGTTGATGATCGCGTCGAGCTTGGCGTAGGCCTTGGCCTTCGTGGCGTCGGTCATCCAGGTGAGCTGGTCCAGCCGGTTGCGGAACTCCGCCTGGATGTTGCGCACCATCTCGAGCGCACGCGCCTTGGCCTCGGGCGTGAAGTACTTCTTGACGTAGGCCTGGCCCAGGATCTCGCCCAGCTTGCCGTCGGTGGCGGCGATGCAGCGCTTCCAGCGGGGCCGCATCTCGGTGATGCCGCGGAGCACCGTCGACCGGAAGTGAAAGTCTTCGGCCACGAAGGGCGAGCTGAGCGCGGCGGCGCGGCTGCTCAGCAGGTGCCAGCGGAGATAGCTCCGCCACTGGTCGAGGGGCGCGTGTGCGATCAACGAATCGAGCGTGCCGAGAAACACGGGCTGCCCCACGTTGATCTCCGCCGGCGCGGCGCCGAGGCCGACCTGGCTGAAGTAGGCCGGCCAGGCGATGTGCGGCGTCATGCGCGCGAGGTCGGATGCCGTCGTGAGGTGGTAGATGGCGTTCGGGTCGCGGCGCTCCACCCTGGTCATGGAGGCGCGGGCGAGCGGAGTTTCGATCGCGAGCACCGCCCGGGCGCCCCGCGCCGCCGTGGCTTCGTCGTCGCCCAGGAGGCGGAACATCCGGGTGATGTGCTCCTGGTACTGCGCCACCAGCGCGCGCGACGCCGAGTCTTCGCCGGTGTAGTAGTCGCGGTCCGGGAGGCCGAGGCCGCCTTGATAGGCCTGCGCGATGACGCGGTCGCTGTTCTTGGCGTCCTGCCCCGAGCTGAAGCTGAATGCGACGCGCACCCCGATGCGCTGGAGCCGCGCGATCTCGCGCTCAAGCCCGCGCCGGTCGTGCACCGCGGCGATGCGCCGGAAACCCGCCGCGAGCGGCCGAGCACCCGCGGCCTCGATGGCCGTCGAGTCCATGCAGGCGCCGTAGAAGCTCCCCAACTTGCGGAGGCCGGGGTCGCGCGTGGTGCGCGCGTTGGCGGCGGCATCGGTCAACACGCCTTTGAGCGCCGCGTAGTTGTTCTCCTGCAGCTCATTGAAGCTGCCCCAGGCCGGCTGGTCGCCCGGAATTTCCGTCCGCTTGAGCCACCCGCCGTCGGCGTAGGTGAAGAAGTCGGTGCACGCGGCGCAGGTGGTGTCCATGTTGGCGGGGTCGAGCGGCTTGGTCTGCTGGGCGCTTACGGCGGTGGGTGCGGCGGCGAGTGCGGCCGCGAGCGCCAGGGCAGGGGTGAGAAGCGGACGGCGCATCAGGTCTCCCGGGGTGCTCCAGTCATGGGTTTCGCTGCCGGCGGATGTAGTCGAGCGCCCAGTCTCTGAGCTCCGGGCTGCGGAGGCCGACCCGGACAGCCGTGCTTACGGCGTCCTCTTCGGGGATGCCTTGATCCAGCACGAGATGCGGAATCAGTGCGGCGCCGACCCGGTTTCCGCTGGCGCAATGAAAGAACGCGGTGCGGCCCTCGGCCGTACGGAGAACATCCCGAATTCGTTCCAGCGTGGCGTCGGACAGGGTGGCGGCACTCACCGGCACCGCTACGTACTCGAGCCCAAGCTCCCGCGCCGTCGCGGGCTCATCCATGGGGCGCGGCTCGGCGGGGTCGCGGATGTCCAGCACCAGGGCGCCACCGGCCGCCTTGAACGCGGCGAGCTGCTCGGCCCGCGGTTGGCCGCCTGTGATGACGCCGGGCAGTGCTTGGCAGGCGTTGGGAACGGCGGCGAGCGCGCTCAGGGGATCGGTTGACACGGTGGCTGCATCCTACACCGGTCCGGCGGTGACGGGCAGGGGTCGCGATTATCTTCTTCGGCAGATGCTCTCTCTCGCCATCGCACAGCTCCGGCCGCGCAAAGGCGCATACGAGGAAAACCTCGAGGCGCTCGGCCGCGTGCTGCGCGACGCTGCGGCGGGACCCGTTCCGCCCGACCTCTTGGTGGCGCCCGAGGCGGCGCTCACCGGCTATTTCCTCGAGGGCGGCGTGCGCGAGCTGGCGGTCCCGGCCGAGCGCCTGTACGAGGATCTCACGCGGGTGCATCGCGCATCGGGAGCGGCGCCGGTCGACATCGCGATCGGCTTCTACGAAGTGCACGAGAGCCGCCTGCACAACTCCGCCCTCTATGCCACGCTCGGCGGCGCCGCGGCGGGCATCCGGCACGTGCACCGCAAAGTGTTTCTTCCGGCCTACGGCGTGTTCGACGAGGAGCGGTTCGTCGAGCCGGGGCGCACGATCGAGGCGTTCGACACCCGGTGGGGACGCGCGGCCATGCTCGTGTGCGAGGATGCGTGGCACTCGATCTCCGGCACGCTCGCGGCGCTCGACGGTGCCCAGCTCATCCTCGTGCCGAGTGCGAGCCCCGCGCGCGGCATCCACCCGGTAGAGGGCGAGAGCCGTCCCACGAGCGTGCTTCGCTGGGAGCGCATCATGCAGGACATGGCCGGCGAGCATGGGGTGTACGTGGCGCTGGCACAGTTGGTCGGGTTCGAGGGCGGCAAGGCGTTCGCCGGCGGTTCGCTCGTGGCGGGCCCGCGCGGCGATCTCCTGGCCGAGGGTCCGATCTTCGAGGCCGCGCTGGTGCCGGCGGTGCTCGATTTCGACGAGATCACCCGCGCCCGCGCGGAGATGCCGCTGCTCTCGGATCTGGAGATGCGGTGGCCGCACTTGGTGGGCGGACAGGCGGACGGGCGGACAGGCGGACGAGCGGACAAGAGGACGGGCGCTCCGGTGGACGGACAGGCGGACCGGCGGACGGTCGCTCCAACGGGTTCCGCGGTACTTGACCGCCTGACCTCCCGACCGCCCGACCGCCCGCTCGCCATCGATCCCTTTCTCACCCAGCGCTGGCTCGTCGAGTTCATCCGCGACGAAGTGCAGCGGCGGCGGGGGTTCGAGAAAGTGGTGATCGGACTCTCGGGTGGGGTGGACAGCTCGCTCGTGGCTTATCTCGCGGCGGAGGCGCTTGGAGCGGAGAATGTGCTCGGCGTAAGAATGCCGTATCGGACGTCGAGCCCCGAGAGTCTGGCGCACGCGCAGCTCGTGATTGACGCGCTCGGCATTGCGCACGAGACCGTCGACATCACGGCGGCGGTGGACGGGATGGTGGCCGCGGTCGGGTGTGCCGAGGGCGCGAGCGGCGGCGACGTCGATCCGGCGCGCAAGGGAAACATCATGGCCCGGGCGCGGATGATCGCGCTCTTCGATCTCTCGGCCGCGCACCGCGCGCTGCCGCTCGGGACGGGGAACAAGACCGAGCGGCTCTTCGGATATTTCACCTGGCACGCCGACGATTCACCGCCGGTAAACCCGATCGGCGATCTCTTCAAGACGCAGGTCTGGGCGCTCGCGCGCCACATGGGCGTGCCGGATGTGATCGTCTCGAAGCCGGCGAGCGCGGACCTGATCCGCGGCCAGACCGACGAGGGCGACTTCGGCATCTCGTATCTCAAGGCCGACGGGATTCTCCATTGGCTGCTGTTCGGCTATCGCCCGGCGGAAGTCGTGGCACTCGGCTATTCGGCGGAGGAAGTGGAGCTGGTGCGCCGGAGGCTCGAGTCGACGCATTGGAAGCGGCGCTTGCCGACGGTGGCAATGTTGACCCAGACGGCCATCGGGGAGTTTTACCTGAGGCCGGTCGACTACTAGCGGAAATGGCCTATCCACCTTCCCGCCCGATGTCCTACTCCCGCGGCGAAATCACTACGTTCGTCATGCCCAACATGCAGAACGCCCTGGGCGACCTTTTCGGCGGCGACCTGATGTCGCTTGTGGACCAGGCGGCCGCGGTGGCGGCGATCAGGCACGCCGCGGGGCCGGCGGTGACGGCGAGCATCGATCGGGTCGACTTCCGCGAACGGATTCCGGTGGGAGCGCTCGTCACCTGCATCGCGACGGTGGACTTCGTCGGCAACTCATCGATGGACATTTCGGTCGAGGTGTATTCCGAAGAGGTGAGCACCGGCGAGCGGCGGCATACCCACTCGGCGCACGTGGTGTTCGTCGCCATCGATCCGCTCGGAAAGCCGAGGCGCGTGCCGCGGCTCATTCCGGAGACCGAGGAGGAATGCGCGCGGTACGCGCGCGCCGAGGCGCATCGCGCGCGGATGAAGAAGGAGTGACGCCGGACGGCCCGCGGGTGCTGCTGCTCCTGAGCGGCGGCGGCGCCAAGGCGGCGGCGCACGTGGGCGCGCTGCGCGCGCTCGCCGAGCTGGGGCTCGAGCCGGCGCACCTCGTGGGCACGTCGATGGGCGGCGTGATGGGCGCCTGCTACGCTGCGGGAATGTCGCCCGATGCCATCCTCGCCCGCATCGGCGAAGTGGGTGCGATGGGCATCGTGCGCGCGCCGCTCGCGCCGTGGGCCGGGCTCCGGCTGCGCTCGCTGCTTCAGGGCGCACCGCTTCGCCGCGCGATCGAAGCGCTCGTGCCGGCACGCTCGTTCGACCAGCTCACGCTGCCGCTTGCGGTGACCGCGGTCGATCTCGATTCGGGCGCGCTGGTGACGTTCGGCGCGGGCGGGCGCGCGATGCCGCTCGTCGACGCGCTCTGGGCGTCGTGCGCGCTGCCGGTCTACTATCCGCCCGTCACCCTCGGCGGCCGGCGCTACGCCGACGGCGGCCTGCGCGGTGTGGTGCCGTTCGCGGCGGCCGAAGGGATCGCGGCCGACGTCGCGGTCGCGGTCGACATCGGGCCTGGGTTCGATGAGGCGGACTCGGGCGGCGCGCGGCCTCGTCCCCCGCTCATCGCGCAGCACGACGCGGCCACCGGCATTCTGATGGCGCAGGTGACGCGGTGCGAGCTGGCGCTCTGGCGCGCGACGCCGGGGCGGCCGCCGCTGGTCTACGTGCGCCCGTGCGTCGAGCGGGAGGCGACGTTTCGCGTGGAGCGCGCAGCCGCGTACGCCGAAGAAGGCTACCGCGCGACGGCGGCGGCGCTCGCCGGATGCGACGCGCTCCGCGCGCGGCGCTCTTGACCGACCCCCGGGCATGCGCTAATTCCCAATTCACACTTGCCCTGGAGCCGGCGTGCGCGCCCGCGAAGTCATGGTTTCCGATCCGCAGGTCGCCGTCGCCGGCGCGATGGCCAGCGAAGTCGCCATCATGTTCAAGACCCGCAACATCTCGGTGGTGCCGGTGGTCGACGATCACCGCACGCGCCGGCTGCTCGGGGTCCTGAGCGATCGCGACCTCGTCACGCGCTGCCTCGCCGAGGGCAAGCATCCCTGGCACACCCGCGCCGATTCGCTGATGCGCACCAACTCGCCCGTGGTCGGGCCGGACCAGGAGCTGGAGGGATTCGAGGTGCGCATGGATCTCGACCCCAACGAGTCCCACCTCCGCCCCACCATCACCGTGGTCGACGGCCAGCACTGCGTGATCGGCTTCATCAGCCATCCCGAGCAGGTGGCGGGCGTCAACATCATCTACAAGTGAAGCGCCGCCCGTGAAGCTCTTTACGCTGGCCGAGGCCGAGCGCACCCTGCCGCTGGTGCGACGGATCGTGGAAGACCTGCAGGCCGAGTATCCGCTTTGGCGGCGGGCGGTGAGCCGCTACGAGCTGCTCACCGGCGGCGCGCGCGCGGATTGGGGCGAGACCGGCGAGCTGGCCGCCGCGCGCGACGACGTGACCACGCACGCCGGACGGATCAACGGCTACCTGCAGGAGCTGGAACGGGTGGGCTGCGTGTTCAAGGGGTTCGACGCGGGGCTGGTGGACTTTCATTCGCTGCGCGACGACCGCCCGATCTTTCTCTGCTGGCGGCTGGGCGAGGAGCGCATCAGCCACTGGCACGAGTTGGGCGCCGGGTTCGACGGGCGCCAGCCGATCGACGGCGCCATTCTCTCGGAGCGTCCGGGGTGACGCGCCTCTGGCTCTTCCTGCACCTGCTCGGTTTCACCCTCTGGATCGGTGGCGGGTTCGGCGTGATGGTGAGCTCGATCGCCGCGCGAAACGAAGACCGCGCCCGGCTCGCCGCGGTGGTGCGGGCGCATTCGGCGGTGTATCGGCTGGTGATCGGGCCGGCGGCGATCGTCACCGTGGTCGCGGGCCTTGTGCTCACGCTCGGTGTGGGCGGCGGCGGGCTGGGCGGCGCGGACCTGGGCGGCGCGCCGATCGGCGCGCAGGCCGGGCTCAACGCGTGGCTGCTCGTGATGCAGGTGGCCGGCATTCTCGCGGCCGTGCTCACGCTCTTCGTCTCCGTGCCGACCGCCGCACGGCTCGCCCGGCTCGACGCCGAAGCATCGGCCGACTACTTCGATGAGCTGCGCGGCCGCCAGCGAGTGGCCGGTGCGATCTGGGGTGCGCTGGGGCTGCTCGCATTGGTGGCGGGGGCGATCTGGAGGTAGGCGGACGGGCGGGCAGCTAC